>CAXPEK010000034.1:0-2895 GCA_964216065.1 Candidatus Actinomarina sp. | reverse complement strand
CCAGCTTAATGGTCTAAATTTGGTAACTTTTCACGTAAATACAGCTCATTTGTTTGGTGAGACTCCTCAGAATTATAGAGATTTGTATATTTTGTATAAAAAAACTGATCACGCTCACTCTAAACCCAAAAATACAGGAATTATTGGTATGAAGGAACAGGATACTTTTTATTACTCTATTTTTGATTGTTATCCTTACCCGGTGCAAAATGGAAATATAACATGGCAGCACGAAAATTATGATAGCATATATTTAGATGGTGTAAGAACAACAACACATTGCTCGATGGATGACTTTGTAATAACCAGAGTTTATCGTGCTAATAATTTCGGTTATGAGAATAGTTTTATATATAGGATTAGTTCAGGTGCATTCAACGGAAAAAGTGCATTTAGGGGTCATATAGCAGAAATAATAGTTTTTGACTATGAAACAAGTGATGATGAGCGTCATAAAATAGAAGGTTATTTATATCACAAATGGGGTGCTACAATATCTAAATTTCGAGCAGATCATCCATATAAAGCGTCTCCTCCTATGGTAGGGGAAGAAGTTCCGGATGAGCCAGATGTTCCTGCTACACCGGTGGTTAGTAAAGATTTTTTGCCAGATATAGCTAAACAATATTGTATTAAATGATTAATAAAAATAGCCGTGCTTTTACTTTTATAGAGTTATCTGTTCTAATTACAGTAATTGCTATTATATTTACATTTTCTCTCGTAATAAAAGACCGGCTGGATGATATAAATAAAAATCAAGCAACTGAAAGAAAAATATTGAAAATAAGAGATGCAATATCAGCTTATTATCAAACAAATGGTAAAGTACCATGTCCAGCTAGATTAGATTATGATATTTATAATGCTAATTTTGGCAATGTAGTTGCTGATAATGGTTATGGCTGTGCTAGCTCGGCTGGAGTTTTCGCTTTTGGTGGAGATGGTAATGGTGATGGTAAGAGTGATTTATATATAGGTGCGGTTCCAGTTGTGGCTTTAGGTCTTAATAAAGAAGATGCTTTAGATGGTTGGGGTAGAAAAATTTCTTATGTAGTTTCTGCTCTGGTAAGAAATATTTATAATGAAACAAGTGATTTTCCGGTTAATAATCATTTATCCTGCTGGCTGGATTTTTCAGATGGTTCTAGTTTGACTTTAAGAGAAGATTCGTCTTTTTATTATATTAGTAATGTGGCTGACAAATCAGCTGCAGGAAATTGTGATGCGGAACAAGCTAATACTGCATATCAGCCACAAATAAAAGCGGAAAATATTGCGACTTCAACTTTAATAGGTGCTTATTTTGATGGTGTTAATGATTATCTAGAAATAAAAAATGGCACAATTCATGATTTGTTCCAATCTTCGCATACTTTGTTTTTTGTAGCTAATTTTGATCATGATGCTACTACGCATAGAGGATTATTATCTTATGGTAATTCTGGCAACCCTAATGCTAAAGGCTTATATTACACTGACAAAGATAGTGGTAACTTATCATTTAAAAGCTTACAAGGTGCCAGTCCATCTCATATAATTGGCTTATTAAGTGATGCTGAACCAGAGGTTTTCTCATTAACTAGAAGCGGTAATTATATTTTAAATCCTTATATTAACTATGTTGATCAAGGTTCTATCTCAGTAGGTTATGGTTTAACAGGTGGCATTAATACATTAACAATTGGTAAAGATTTAACTGATACTACAGCAAATTTTATTTTTGCTAAAGAGGTATTTGAGTTTATTGCTTATAAAACTCCATTATCAGATGCACAAATAAAAGAAGTATTAGAATATTTATATGCTAAATGGAATAGTAATAAGGTAAAACAAAATAGAATTGTAATTAAAGATAGTGCTGGTACTACCAGAAGTAAGGCGGATATAGTGCTAATTAGCCATGGTGCAAATGGTTTAGGTTCATATAATAGTGCAGGTAAACAAATAGACTTTTCTAATTTAAGTGCTGCTGATTTAGAATATAATAATATAGCCAGAGCTTCTGGTATGAATGTTGATATTTATAGTGATTTTTTAGGATCAAATTATAATTTAGGTGAGGGATGGCGAAAAGGATTTGACGATATAGTTAGATATTATAATATATTTGAGCTAAGAACTGTTACTGGTAGATAAAATTGAAAAATATTATAATAGCATCTGACCATGCTGGCTTTGAGTTAAAAAAACACCTAATACAGCATTTAAAAAACACTAAAGAAAATATCATTTATGATCTTGGTACTAACTCAGCTAAGTCAGTCGATTACCCAGATTATGCGCAAAATTTGGCAGTGAAAATGTTAGATTTAGAAGATTCTTTAGGTATTTTGCTTTGTGGTTCTGGCCTTGGTATATCTATGGCTGCTAATAGATTTTCACATATTAGGGCAGCATTATGTTTAAATGAAGAAATGGCAGAATTAGCAAGAAGGCATAATAATGCTAATGTATTAGTTTTAGGTGCTAGATTGCTTGCCGAAGATCATGCAATAAAAATTATGGAGAGTTTTTTTACACAAGAATTTGACGCGAACAGACATTTAAAAAGGGTAAATAAACTCAGTAAATTACCAGCTTAACTGCTACTCTTTAAAATTATATTAATATTAGTTTTAAATTAGAATTTTGAACTAGCTGAGCAGCATGCCAGCCTAATTTGAAATTGTGAAATTAAATTATCCTTAGGCCAACTCCCTTCTATAAACCTATTTTGATTCTTCAATTTTAACTCGATAAATTTCAAGCTAAAATTTTGCATTAGCTAATACCAAATCCCATCTTTAAACCTATTTTTATTCTTCAATTTTAACTCCATAAATTCCAAGCTAAAATTTTGCATTAGCTAAGGCTAGTCCTACAATTTTAGCTTAAAATTTCTGAAGCTAATAT
>CAXPEK010000033.1:0-4441 GCA_964216065.1 Candidatus Actinomarina sp. | reverse complement strand
AATTCATGGTTTATTAATTTAATCACATGGGCAAAAGAAGCCTTAAGGTAACGAATTCTATCTTGCTCATCTTTTATTTGCTTTGCCAAATTTTCTATTGATAGATTAGCTTCTAGCATTTGAGATTTAAAACCTTCTAACTCTTTCTTTAAATCAATAATATCCGTCATAATTATTTGTTTTTCGTTAATTTGTAAATTATACTCTACTAATAAGTTGGAGCTGGGAAGTTTGTAAGCCACGAAAAGCGGGCCCCCCTATATGTTACCATATAGAGCTTCCCAGCATAATATGTCAAAATAATAAAGAGTATTGACGATTTGCGGGACGCTTTTCGTTGGGTTACAAAGCCCACTACAATAATATTGCAAACAATACCAAAAAGGTCAAAGAAATTCTATCAATAGTTGTAACTTTTATAAAAAAATCAAATTGCTCAATTAATCTTATAGCTTTATTGCTAAGTTCAATATGATAAAACACAATATTCGTTGATTATTCATGGCTTTAGCGATTTCACTGCCACCAGATTTTAGCTATAAATCTAACTTTTTTTCTGCATCTCTGTATTAGACTTATTGTATAAAATCAGAGATCTTGATTTATAGTGAAGCAACCATGCTCTTTGTTTAATGATAGGAGTCTTATTGGTTAGCTGGCCATAATTTTACCTTATCTTTGTGGTGCTTTTTTATATTAATACTGTACTTATGTTTACTCCCTATTTTTTAAAGAAGATATATCTCCTTAATTTATGACCATAGCCACGCCCCTTATAGAAAGAGGAAAAGCATTAAAAACTCAGAGCTAGACTTAATAATGTGCTCCTAAGACAGCTTAACAACTAAAAAATTCTTAAATAAAGCACCTTCATTCCTTAATTTCTTTAACTCCTTGTTCAGCTAATACCAATTCCCATTTATAAAACTACTTTTACTCTTCAATTTTAACCCCATAAATTCCAAGCTAAAATTTCTAAAACTAATATTAGTGACTAAAAACAGTTTTATAAATGGGATTTGGTATTATAGGTAAATCTTCTTTAATAAGATTTACTTGGCTTGACTAATCAATATTTAGGAAAAATATTATATGTCCTCATTACTTCATAGCTAATTGAAGTTAGTTAGATTTTATTCCCATGCAAAAATTCAGTAATTTTTTGTGGTTTTTTTCCTGATTTTTGAATAATTAAAGGCAAAATAAGACCATCTTGGCAATATAAAGAAAAGTTTTCAGTAAGAGACCCTGTTGGCTCTTGATGGTTACATAATTTAAAATTAGCAGCCAAAATTTTATAGCGTTCATTTTTATAAAGAAAATAAGCACCTGGAGCTGGGCTTAATGCTCTAATTAGATTAATAATTTGTTGACCTTTTTGCTGAAAATTTATCTGCATTTCCGCTTTAGCTATTTTATGAGCATAAGTGATATTATGTTGCTCTTGTGCTACTGGCTGCAAATCTGTAAAATTTTCAATTACTTCTACCATCAATTTAGCCCCTAGCTTAGCAGATTCATCATGTAACTCACCATAATTTAATTTAGCCATATTTAGGCTAACAGCTTTATATATCGGTCCGGCATCTAATGCGGCTAACATTTTTATAACGCAAATATTTGTAGTTGTAGCACCAGACATAATACTACGCTGTAAAGGTGCCGCACCACGAAATTGAGGCAAGGCAGAAGGATGTAAATTTAACGCTGCATATTTAGCTAAATCAAGAATATTTTGGGGCAAAATAAGACCATATGCTACTACTATAATAAAGTCAGCTTCTAGCTTTTTTACCAAATTATAATTTAAGTCATTATTTAGACTTTTAGGAGTATAAACTGGAATATTATAAGTTTTAGCTATTGCCTCAACTGGTGTTATTAGTAGCTTTTTTCCTCTATCTTTTGGTCTAGCGGGCTGAGTAAAACAAGCAACTATTTCATGCTGGGCATTAATAAGAGCCTTTAAGGTTGGTATAGCAAAATTAGGGCTGCCCATAAAAATAATTCTCATTTTTTTAATATTTCACCTCTGTTAAATATAAACCATAAGCAGGTGCGGTCTGCCCTGCCCTATCTCGGCTTTTAGCTTGTAAAATGCTTTTAATCTTTTTGCTATCTATCCGGCCTCGCCCTACTTCAACTAAAGTGCCAGCTATTATTCTAACCTGATTATATAAAAATGATTTTCCTGTAATTTTAATTTTTATCAGCTGTTGTCTTCTGGTTATAATGATATTATCAATAGTTCTAACTGGTGATTTAGCTTGGCAATCAGCAGATCTAAAACTTGTAAAATCATGTGTACCTAATAAATAATTTGCCCCTTCTTGCATTTGCTGTATGTGCAGATTATATTTAACCTGCCAAGCTCTATTTTTATATAATGGAGACGGAGTTTTACGATTTAACATATGATATTCATAAGTTTTTTCTATAGCATGATAACGGCTATTAAAATCATCTGGCACTAATTGTGTTTTTTGAATTGCTACCTCTTCTTTAGCTTCTTTCAAGTAAAAATTTAAACCTTCTGTAATTTTATATAGCGGGTATTTTTTACGCAGGAAAAAATCTATAATTTGACTTTTGGCATGCACACACGCATCTGTTCTACCTGCAAAATTTAGCTCTACCTGCTGCTGAGAAAATTTTTGCAAAGCTTGCAAAATAGCCGCTGCAACTGTATGACTCGTTGGCTGAATTTGAAACCCAGAATAAGCAGGACCATAATATTCTATGATAGCTTTATAGCGCGGCATAATTACTCTGATTTAAATATCTGATATATTTCAGGATTTTCTTCTTGTATAAAAGGAGGTACTATTAAAGCGGAATTTTTAAGCGGTTTTTTATAAGTACAATTTGTTAATAAAATAAGTAATATGATAATTCTAATCATGTTTTTTTCTACCAAAAAATTCATCAAAAATTAAAATAAGAGCACCAAGTGTAATTGCACTATCTGCTAGATTAAAAGCTGGCCAATGATACCCATATAAGTGAAAATCTAAAAAATCTGCTACTGCACCAGATAAAGCTCGATCAATGATATTGCCTGCTGCTCCACCGATAATTAAACTTAAGGCAAAAGCAAGCTTAGCTTCTGCTACTTTACTTAACCAAAAAATTAAACAAAAAGTAATTAGGCTAGCTATGATAATTAAAATTATTTTACCATAAATTAAATCATTAAATAAACCAAAACTTACCCCAGTATTATATACTTTAACTAAGTTAAAAAAACCGGTTACTTTTATGTAATGGCCTGGCGTTTTATCTAATAGACTAAAAATCAACTCTTTAGAGAGTAAATCAGCTATACTGATAATTACAGCACATAATAGGCCATAAATAAAAAATTTTTGGTTAGTTATTTTAAGATAATACTTCATTTAAAACTTCTTTTGCTTGGTAACAATCTAATTTTATTTGTTTAGTTAAGGCTGCTTTAGAAGAGAATTTTTTCTCAGCTCTAATAAACTTAATGAATTCTATTTTAACCTTTTGATTATATAAATCATCAGAAAAATTAAATATATGCACTTCTAACAGAGGTTTATGCTCGGCAAAACTTGGTCTAACTCCTAAATTTGCCACAGCTGTAAATTTCTTACCCTTAATATGAGCGAAAACTGCATAAACGCCAAATTTGGGCAAATATAGCTGATCTAGATCTAAATTTATTGTTCTAAAGCCCAAATTACGCCCTCTTTTTACGCCATTAATGACTCGATTAGTGATAAAATAATTTTTGCCTAAAAGCAATTTTGCTTTTATCATATTACCTTCTTTAAGTGCCTCTCTTACCTGGCTAGAAGAATAAATTAGGTTATTTTCAGCTATTTTATGAGATGCAATTTGGCTGTAACCAAAATTATACTGCTTAGCGGCCTGTTGCAAGTAAATAGCATTACCCGATCTATTTTTGCCAAAAATAAAATCATATCCTATTACTATATGCTTTACTTGTAGCTTTTCATGTAAAAAATCTCGGACAAATTCTTCTGCTGATAGATTAGCAAAATTACGGTCAAAATGAACTAAGAACAAAAAATCTATTTTTTGTTCTTTTATTAAAGCAACTTTATCCCTTAATTTAAAGATATTCACTTTCTGTTGCTTAAAAAAGCTTTGTGGGTGAGGAAAAAAAGTCATTAACGCAGTTTTTTTTTGCAAATATTTTGCTTGAGCTTTTACTTCTTTGATAATTTCTTGGTGGCCTAAATGAATACCATCAAAATTACCAAGTGCTATAACACTTTCCTTGCTATTTTCTGGAATATGACTAAAATTTCTGATTATTTTCATCTTAGCAGCAAAATAACAGAGTTAGCTCTAAAAGCAATAAGTGCAAACTACTTAAAATGTCTATTATACCAATTCCCATCTATAAAACTGTTTTTAGTCACTAATATTAGCTTCAGAAATTTTAAGCTAA
>CAXPEK010000032.1:0-3297 GCA_964216065.1 Candidatus Actinomarina sp. | reverse complement strand
TCAGACGTGTGCTCTTCCGATCTGTTAAATCTGGCTTTCTACCTTTAAAAAAAGGAGCTAGATTATTTAAAAAACTAGAATTAATTTCTTCTATATTAATTCTCCGCACTGAAGCACAATTTAATTGACTAATTAATGAGTCGGCATCTGCAAAGCTTTCCTCAGAAGTATATTGAGAAGGCATAGTAACTAAATGAACTTTATCTGCCCCTAAAGCATCACAAGCAATCACCGAAACTAAAGCCGAATCTGCACCACCAGATAAAGCTATTAATACTTCCTTAAAATTATTTTTCTTTATATAATCACTCAGGCCAAGCATTAAATCTTGATAATCTTGATATAGATCTTCTGGCAACTTAACTTGACTTTCTAAATCGCAAATAACCTCTCTAGCTTCTTGAAAAGAAGGTAATAATTTTACTAACTCTCCATTTTTATTTATAACAAAAGAATTGCCATCAAAAACAAGACTATCTTGCCCCCCTACTATATTTAAATAATAAACTTTTTTATTAAATCTTCTAACTAAATTAAGCCTTTTTTGCAGTTTAGCAGTATGATATGGCGAAGCATTTAAGATTATTACCTCAGAAAAAGTTAAATATGCTATTTTTGCAACTAAATCTTCTTGCCATAAATCTTCACAGATTAGTACTAAAAAAGACTTATTATTTAAAGTAATTGTTTGATGTGTATTTTCTGCTGCAAAATATCTTTTTTCATCAAACACCCCATAATTTGGCAATGAATTCTTATATATAATATTTTTTAAGATTCCATTTTGTGCAAAATATACAGTATTATACAGCTTTTCTCCTTTTTGAGTGACAGAACCAAATAATAAAGCTGCATTTTTATTTTTCGTACTTGCTATTATTTTTTTCTGATAAAACTCAACATCTCTGATAAAAGCAGAAGAGCACAATAAATCTTCAGGTGGATAACCCACTATACCAAGCTCTGGAAATATTGATAAATCAACAATATTTTGATCATTTTTATACCAAGAAATTAACTTTTTTGTGTTTTCAGCTAGAGCACCTACAGTAAAATTAATTTGATTTAATGATATCTTCAACATATTTAATTAGTGGCTTTTACTAATTTCCATATAGGGCTATTTTGGCTTAAATCTCTAGCAAAATACCAATTATCAACTATTTCTTCAACATTATTTACAGCACCACTAATAACTTCTCCTTCTTTATTAGTAATAGTGGTAATTTGCTCTGAACAAAATTTCACTTTTATAATAGCTAGCTTTTTTTCTAATTTAACTTCTTTAATCTCATGCGATTCTATGCCAACTATATTAATATTAATTTTATTACCTAATTTGCTTTGTTTTTCATATTATTTATAAAAACTATCAGCTACTAATTTATCGCATAATTTAATTAAAGATTTACTATCGCCATTCGCAAAAGCATTAATAATTATGTCAAAAGCTTTTCCTGCTGATTGTAAAAATTTATATAAAGAAAATTTACTATCTAATTTTTGAATCTTAGCTAGGTTATTTTGACTAGCTTGATCTAATTTTTTACTTATATCTTCATCCAGATCTACAAAATCTGGTTCTGCTATTTTTTCTTCCTGCTGCTTATATTGACTTTTGTCTAAATTTATAACTGGAGCTGAATATTTTGTACTATCATTATCGTCAGTAGTACCTAACACACTATATAGCCTATGTGCAATTAATAGAGCAATAATTGCAAAAATAATTATATCTATCATTTTTAATAATTTAATTTATATTTCAATAAAATTGATAATATATAATTTAAAACATCATGTCCAAAGAAAATAATAAAAATATTAGATTAAATTCACAATATTTAAAAGATTTATCATTTGAAAACCCACATGCACCTTCAAGCATTCCTAAAATTGCCAATAAGCCCCAAATTTCTTTTAATATTGATGTTAAAGCTGGCAAACTAAATGATAATTACTACGAAGTTAACTTAAATATTAATGCTAAAGCATTAGAAGCAGATAGTGATCAAGTAATCTTTATAGTTGAATTAAATTATGCAGGATTATTTGAAATTACTGGCTTTGCTGAAAGTGAGTTAAAAAACGCTTTATTAATTCATTGTCCTACTATAATTTTTCCTTTTGCCAGAAGAATTATTGCTGATGCTACTCGAGACGGTGGTTTTCCGCCATTATTAATGGAACCTGTAGATTTCGCCTCCATAATAGCAAAGCAAGGAGCTGAAAAAACTCATTAATTATTTTTCCATAAATTATTAGGTAGCTTCTCAAGCATTACAGCATGAGCCTCCCTCTCCTCCGAAGAGAGCTGATATTCTCTATAAGGAAAAATTATTTTTTTAACAGGATAATTTTCTTTTTTATGCTCTTTAGTTAATTCTAGAGCTGTTTGACTTCCACCTGTTAACTCTAAATATACATCTGCTAGCAACTCAGCGTCAAGCAATGCACCATGCTTTACTCTTTTACTACTATCAATATTATATCTTCTACATAAAGCATCAAGACTATTTTGTTGGCCAGGATATTTCTTTCTAGCATAAATTAAACTATCAACTATTTGATTAGATAGTTTATTCTTATTAAGTAATTCTAATTCATTATTAAGAAAGCCCAAATCAAATTTAGCATTGTGAATTACAAGCGGATCGTCAGCTAAAAACTCTAAAAATTCTGCTGCTATTTCGCTAAATTCAGGTTTATCAGCCAAAAACTCTTTGGTTAAACCATGCACTTTAAGAGCCCCTTCCGAACTTTCTTTGTCTACTTTTAAGTAACAATGAAAATATTTGCCACTTCTAACACGATTGATTATTTCTACACAACCTATTTCTATTACCCTATCTCCTTCAGAATATTTTAAACCAGTAGTTTCTGTATCTAAGACAATTTCACGCATTTTTCACTATTTTAATTATTTCCTTCACTTCAAGCTCTAAATCAGACTTATGCTGCTTGGTATTTATAATAAAATTAGCTAAATCTTCTTTAATAAATTTCTTTTGCCTAGCTAAGATAGCTAGCAATTTCTCTTTCGTACTATTTGTTCGAGTCAAATATCTAGCTTCAATAACTTGACAACTTGCCTTACAGTAAATAACATAATCACAAATTTCATTTAAACCGCCCGCAAAAAGTAAAGGAATATCTAACAAGGTAATTGGTGTTTTTCTTTGTTCTTCTTCTTGCAAAAATTCCGTTAATTTTTCTCTGACTAAGGGATGAATTAATAGCTCTAATTTTTCTAATATCTTAACATTCTTAAAAGCTAAATTACTAAGCTCTGACCTA
>CAXPEK010000031.1:0-4148 GCA_964216065.1 Candidatus Actinomarina sp. | reverse complement strand
AATCGTAAAAGTTGCTTATTAGACCATGGATCCATTTGTCCACTATTAGCAGAATATAAAGTAAGTATACCTATAAAAAATAATAGAAGTACCGCTAATAATAGTCTAAAATCTAAAGATTTCCACTTTGAAAAATTAAATAATACATGGTCTAATTTATTCATAATCAGGAATTATACCATAAATTAATATGTTTTTTTTCTCTGCAAATAAGCAGAGTTTTTCTTTATCAATTACTAGGCTATTTTCTACATCAAGTACTAATATCTTAATACCAGCTTTACTCAAATTATTAATAGTTTCAATTCCTACTGTTGGTAAATCAGCTCTTCTATCTTGATTTTTTTTAGAAATTTTTACTAAAATAGCAGGATATTTTTGATTAGACTCAATATAAGGAGCTGACCTGATAATCATTTTATCAGTACCTTCTGCTGCTTCAAGCGCAATTATGCGTCCATTTTGAATAATTAGTGATTGGCCTATATCAAATGCAGAAATTTGCCTAAATAGATTAACAGCTATATCGATATCAGTTTTTAATTTTTTAGCTAAGATAAGTTTGTTATTAGAGCCTTCTTTTAGATGCATGTTTGGTAATAACTCATCTGTAGCAATTACCTTAAAATTATGTTTTTCGATATAGCTAATGATATTTGAAAGCAAAATATTATCACCCAATAACTTGTTTTTAAGAATTTTAGAAAGCAGAAAAAAACCTTTAATATCAATCTTAAGTTTGGTAAAATTGGGTTTTTGTACTCCACCTGCTAACAAAATATCAGTAACTTTTTTCTTTTTAAAAAAATTTAATATTTTACCAACTTTTCCGATAGAGCAGTTAATGTATAAGTGCCTATCTATTGTAAAGTTAGGCTCGCTATCAATAAATACCATATAACATTTTAAGTTGTTTTTTACACAATGCTCAAATATCAATCTGGGCAGATTGCCCTTGCCTGCGATAACACCTATTATTTGCATAATTATTTAGTAGTTTTTTTCGGTTTTAATATTGCTTTTGTTGTAGCACTTTCAATAAAATTGGTTAATAAAGTGATTTCATCACTAAGATTTTCTTGCTTTTTAAGTTGATAGACCTTTTCCTTGAAATTTAAATTGTTCTCTGCAAATAAAACTTCATAGGCAGTTTTAATGTTTGCTATCTGGATCTTGCTAAAATTATTTCTTTTAAGGCCTATTAAATTTATTCCAGCTAGATAGGCTCTTTCTCCCATAACCAATGCATAAGGTAAAACATCACTTTCAATACCTGACATTCCTCCAATGATAGCATGATCTCCAATTCTTACAAATTGAAGTGCAGCTGATAGACCTCCCATTATAACATTATTTCCTACAGAAACATGACCAGCTAGAGTAGCATTATTAGCTAAGATTACCTTGTTACCAATAATACAATCATGAGCTACATGGCTTCCTACCATAAATAAACAATTATCTCCTATTTTGGTAATATTATAAAGACCATGATATTTATTACCTAATTCTGTACCAGTATGAATAGTAACATTTTCGCGGAATATATTATTATTTCCAATTTCTAATATAGACGCTTCACCAGAAAATTTAAGGTCCTGAGGTAAATCACCAATATTAGTGAAAGGAAAAAAAATGTTATTTTTACCAATTTTAGTATTGCCTGAGATGATAACATGTGACTTTAAAATGCTGTTATCATCTATCTCGACATTGCCAGAGATATAGCAGAAAGGGCCAACGGTAATGTTCTTTCCTAGTTTTACTGACTGCTCAATAACCGCAGAGCTGTGGATATTATTTATCATTTTTTTTATCTACTATCATTGCAGCAAAAGTTGCTTCTGTTACAATTTTATCATTAACAAAAGCTTCACCTTTAAATTTCCACACTTGCGATCTATTTTGTATTGTTTCTATTTTTAGGATAAGTTGATCACCAGGAACCACAGGTATCCTAAATTTTACATTATCAATAGACATAAAATATACTAATTTATTATTGTTAGCTCCATTTGATTTTGCAACCATTATAGCTGAGGTTTGAGCTAAAGCTTCAACAATAAGAACGCCAGGCATTATAGGTTTATCAGGAAAATGACCGTTGAAATGAGGCTCATTAAATGTTACATTCTTAACACCTGTAGCTGATTTATATGCTGTATAATCTATCACACGGTCAACAAGCAATAATGGATATCTATGTGGAATTAAAGTTAATATTTCTTCAAGTAAAATTTCTTTAGTCATTCTTAAAATACTCTTTAGTTAATTTTCTCAGCATAATTTGCTCTCTTTGCCATTCTTTTTTTAGTTTGGCAGGCATAGAATAAAAATCTCCAGATTTGTTTGCTATATTTTTCGTTACACCTGATTGAGCTGCAAATCTATTGTACGCACCTATATTTAAATGACCAGCAACACCTACTTGGCCTCCAAATGCTACATAATCACCAATTTTTGTGCTTCCTGCTATACCAGTCTGCGCCGCAATTAAACAATTTTTGCCAATTTGTACATTATGAGCTATTTGTACAAGATTATCAATTTTAGTGCCTTTACCTATAATAGTGTTATCTAAACTACCTCTGTCTATCGCAACATTAGCACCTAGTGATACATCATCCTCAATTATTACTATACCTAATTGAATCATTTTGCTAAAAATACTACCGTCTTGAGCAAAGCCAAAACCATCTTGGCCAATTTGAGTGCCACCAGCTATCTCTACATTATTACCAATTAAAGCATAAGAAATAGAGCAGTTAGCACCAATTACACAATTATCGCCAATTACCACATTCTCTGATATATATGTAAAAGGAAAAATAGTGACATTATTACCTAGCTTAACATTATCTGCTAGATAAACATTATGTGCTATATTTGCGTTTTTTCCTATTATTGCTGATTTTGCAATATATGCTGTGGAAGATATACCTCTAATATTTTTATGAGTAGAATAGAGATCTTGCAATATTTTAGCTAGCAAATTATAAGCTTCTTCTGATACTAAATAGCTGATCTTATTATTATATTCCAAAGCTTTACTTAAAAACTCTTTACTAATAATACATGCCCCTGCTTTAGTTTCTTTGAGCAATCCTAAATATGAAATGTTAGTAACAAAAGACAACTCATTACATTGAGCTGATGTAATGTTGTTTATATTGCTTATAGCTTTATTTTCGCCAACTAAATTTATATTATATTTATCAGCTATATCTTTTAAAGTGATATTATTGAGTTTTTTGCAATAAAAATTAGAGTTTATCATTCAAGTGATATTTCAACTTTTGTTAATTTTTTGTTTAAAGAGGTTAAGACTTTTTGGGTTAAGTCAGTAATATTATTGGAATAAATCACATCACTACTTGATAAAATTAGATTATAATTTTCTTCCTTGCTAATTTCTTCTATGATTTCTGCTATGTTTTTTTCAATTTGAGAAATTACTTTTATATAAATATTATCTAGTTTTTTCTTTTTATCCTTTACCTCAATTTCTAGAGATTGTATTTTTGTAATAAGATCTTTTTGCTTAGCTTCAAGAGCTTCTTGTGTTAATATGTTACTTTGCTGAACTAAATCGTTCTGTTCTCTTTGAAGGGATTCACCTTTTTTATTTATTTCAATTTGGTATAAATCAAGTTTTTCCTTAAGCTGCACTGTGGCATTTTGGGCTGCAATTGATTTTGCTAACACCTCATCAACATTTAATATTGCAATGTTATTTGCCTTTGTTTGCGTGGTTATTAAAAGAATAAAAATTAAATAAAAATATTTTTTTAACATTAAAATCTAGTACCAAAATTAATTCTAAAAGTTTCTAATTCATCATAATCTTCTTTTTTCTTTGCTTTAGCATAATCAAATCTAATCGGTCCAAGTGGGGAATCCCAACTAATACCCATACCAATTGACAATCTTATAGAAGCATCATCTGATATATCATTACTATCATTATCAATAGCTGTCAATGTTCCAATATCTGAAAATACTGAACCTTTAAAACCTAACTCTTCTGGTAAACCAAGAGGAAATAGTAATTCTAAAGTAGATAAAACAAAATATTTACCTCCAAGTGCTGATCCAGAACTATCTCTAGGACCTAAGCCAGATGTCTCAAAGCCTCTGAAAGAAGAGCC
>CAXPEK010000030.1:0-4595 GCA_964216065.1 Candidatus Actinomarina sp. | reverse complement strand
ACCATAACATCTGTAATGTTAATTATTTTGCTATTTTGTTTAAATTTTACTAAATTTTGTGCTAAAATTAAGGGTGTTTTTACATGAATAGCAAAATTATTATCTAATTCTGCTTCTTGTACCTCATAAACTGAGCAACGCTCGAAGATAGATGCATTATTAATTAATAAATCTATATTATGAAAATCAGCTAAAACTCTGCTAATTAGTTTGCTTCTAAAAATCTCAGTGCAAAAATCACCTTGATAAAATTTAATTTTAATGTTTTTAGGAGTCTGAGCAACAATTTCTTGTGCTTCTTGAACAGAAGAATTACAAGTAAAAGCTATATCCCAGCCTTTCTGTACAAAATTTTCTATAATAATTCTACCCAAACGCCTAGCACCTCCGGTAATTAATAATACTGGCATAATCTTATTATTATCTTGTTAAAAAATATCTAAAGTGATTATATTTAGGTGAATTAAAAAAAGTAATATTTTTTTAGAGCTAATGCAAAAAATTATTAAACCATTTTCTATATTAAGCAAATATCCAGAGCATAATATTTATATTGCCGATGATATATTTACTAATTTTAATCAAATTATACAAAAATACCCTAATGCTCTGATCGTTACAGATGAAAATATTCATAAAAAATTACTAACTAATTTTACTAAACTAAACAGCAAAATACTTGCTGCTAATGTTAAAGCGGAAAAGGGTTTAGCTGAGAAAATTTCCAACGAAATTTTAGCCTATGATTTTGCTATTGCCATAGGCAGCGGCACTATAAATGACTTGGTTAAATATGCAGCATATCTAGCTAATAGGCCTTATATAATTTTTGCTACAGCACCTTCAATGAATGGCTATTATTCTGAAAATGCCTCATTAATTTCTAATAATTTAAAACAAAGCTATAAAGCAAAAATCGCTTTAGACGGCTATTTTGATCTTAAAATTTTAGCCCATGCACCACTAAGGTTAATTCAAAGTGGAATTGGAGATAGTATCTGCTCTACTACTGCCAGAGCAGATTGGTTGCTTTCTCACTATATAACTGGTAGTACATATGAAGAACTGCCTTTTGACTTAACTTACAAATTAGAGGAAAAATTATATCAAAAAGTAAATTTACTAAAGACAAGAAAATTAGAACCCATATATTTACTAACAGAAATATTAATTTATAGCGGTTTAGCAATGACTTATTGCAATGGCAGCTATCCTGCTAGTCAAGGTGAGCATCTTATTGCACATTTATATGAAATGCTAGATCCTGACAATGCAAATCTGCTCTATCATGGCGAACAAATTGCTCTTACTAGCTTAATCATGATCTCACTGCAGGAAAAACTAATTAAGCAGACAAATATTATGTTAAAAACAAGGAGTTTTCCTACTATGATTAAAAATTTAAATATTGTCAAAGCACCATTAGATATCGCTAGTACCAACCAAATTTTAGCAACAAAATGGCCTGAATTAACTAACAAGATTTTAGCCAAATTTCGGAGCAATATTACGATGATTAAAATTTTAAATGAAGCCGGTATAAATATTGCAAAAAACCAAAATATACTTAATCAAAACTTATATGAATTTGCTATAAAAAATGCTTTTTTAATTAGAGATAGATTTACATTCCTAGATTTAAATCACTATCTTTAACCAAAACGGCCAGTAATATAATCTTCGGTTTTTTTGTTTTTGGGTGCTTCAAATATCTGCTTAGTATTACCATATTCAATTAATTTTCCTAAATGAAAAAAAGCAGTATTATGAGAAACTCTAGCTGCCTGTTGCATAGAGTGTGTTACAATAACGATAGTAAATTTCTCTTTTAATTCATCAATTAACTCTTCTATTCTTGCAGTGGCGATTGGGTCTAAGGCAGAACATGGCTCATCCATTAAAATAATTTCTGGCCGAATAGCTATGGCTCTAGCTATACATAACCTTTGTTGCTGACCACCTGACAAGCTAGTTGCAGCTTCATTAAGTCTGTCTTTAACTTCTTGCCATAAACCAGACCTTTTTAGACTTTTTTCTACAATAAAATCTAATTCAGCTTTAGAATCAAAAGTACCGTGTATTCTAGGACCATATGCAACATTTTCATATATTGACCTAGGAAACGGGTTAGGCTTTTGAAAAACCATACCAACCTTTGCACGCAGCATTACTACATCTAATTTAGGATTATAAATATTTTCTTGATCAATGATAATTTCACCCTCCACCCTACAACTGCTTATCGTATCATTCATACGATTTAAACATCTCAAAAAAGTTGATTTACCACAGCCAGAAGGACCAATAAATGAAGTTACTTGTTTTTCTTTAATGTCAATATTAACGTTATATATTGCTTGGCTTGTACCATAAAAAACATTAAGATTGTTTGCTTTTATCTTACTAATTTTACTCACTATTATTTAGTTTGATTAATCTATTTATTTAAACTTTTTTTTTTAGCAAGCAAGGCAAATATTGATTTTTTTTTATAAAAAGCTAGAGTAATAAAAAAATTTAACAAATGCTAGATAGTAACAATCCTCTAACTCAATTTGACTTATGGTATAAAGAAGCCTGTAAGCACCCTCATATTATAGAACCTAATGCTATGAGTTTAGCAACAGCCACCAAAGATGCCGCACCTTCTGTTCGTATTGTACTAATGCGTGGCTATTCTGATTTAGGTTTTGTGTTTTATACAAACCTTACTAGCCGAAAATCAAATGAAATAAAAGCAAATAATCAGGCAGCCTTGTGCTTTTATTGGATGCCACTTAGAAAACAAATTCGCGTAACTGGTACTATTAGTAAAGTTACTAATGAACAGGCAGATCAATATTTTGCTACTAGACCAAGAGAAAGCCAAATAAGTGCTTGGGCTTCTAAGCAATCAATGCATTTAGACAATTATAATAGCTTTATTGATAGAATTACCAAAATAACTAATGACTTTACCAATAAAGAACAAATTCCTAGACCGCCATTTTGGTCAGGATATATTTTAAAACCAAAGCAAATAGAATTTTGGCAAGAACAAAAATTTAGAAGACATGAACGACATTTATATAGTTATTATGCTAATGGCTGGCGTAGCGAAATGCTTTATCCTTAGTACTATATCTATTTTTGTATCAAAGGATGAAATTTTTTGATAGTATCCTTTAATTTTTTCGTTGAAATATGGGTATATATTTCTGTTGTGACTAAATTTGCATGACCTAATAACTCTTGTATCGATCTTAAATCTAAACCATTATCCAGCAAATGAGTAGCAAATGAGTGTCTAATAATATGAGGTGAAACTTTATTACTATTAATATTTGCTTTATTAGCATATTCTTTTAATCTTTTGGCAAAATATTGCCTAGTAATATGTCCTGACTTGCTTTTTGCTGGAAACAACCAAATATTACTTGGTTTTAATATTAGAGATTGTTTATTTCTTATATAATTTGTTAACACTAATTTTGCAATTTCACTTATAGGAACTAGCCTTTCCTTTCTACCTTTACCATAAATTAAAATGAAATCTTGCAATTCCAGTTTTTTTACATCAATAAAGCTTAAATTTGCTAATTTTAAACTAACTAATTCACTAACTCTAACACCTGTTGCATATAAGATTTCTATCATCGCTATGTCTCTTAAATTATTACTTTTATGGTAGGTTACTAATAATTTGTTAATTTCTGAGTTGGTTAAATATTTGGGCAATATTCTATTCTCTTTAATTTTAGTAAGGTTTTGTAAAGGATTTTTAGTTAGTTCTTTTATTGTAATTAAATATTTAACAAACCCTCTTAATGATGATATTTTACGAATGTAGGAAGAATTTTTTAATTGCTGATCTGCTAAAAATTTAATGTAATCAGTAATTAACTTTTCTGAATATTGCTTATAATTATGTGCTTTACCAAATAACCACAAATCTTCTAAGTCTTTCTTATATGAAGCTATAGTATTTTGGGCTAAATTCTTCTCTGCTAATAAAATTTCTAAATATTTCTCAATAAACTCTTTCATTTTTTACGAAAATAAAAAAATGCAAAAATTAAGATTAAGAGATAAGGAGTAAACCATAATAATAAATTATCCTTATTAAATTTAGGAGTCAGCAAAATATTTTTACCATAGCTATCAATATAAAAATTTTCTATTTCTTTTAGTGTTTTTCCTTGCGCTAACATAGAGAAAGTCTGATTTTTAAGATTCTTTGCAAATTCTGTTTCTGAATCATATACTGATTGACCTTCACATATTATACATCTCAAACCTTGATGAAATTTTATAATATCTTTCTCTTGAACATGCTCTTGCGCGAAAACATGACTATTCAAAAACAAAATTATAAGATAAATAAGGCTATAAATTTTCATAGTGATTAGTGAGAGGAATTCTGCGCTCTTTATCAAAAGACAAAGCTGATATTTTAGGACCAACCGCTGCCTGATATCTTTTATATTCTGAATTTTTTAGTAATTTATATATCTTAACCACTATTGCTTTAGCAAAACCACAAGAAACTATTTCACTGATTGATTTTTGCTCCTCAATTAAATAATATAATATTTGATCTAAATCTTTATATTCTG
>CAXPEK010000029.1:0-6052 GCA_964216065.1 Candidatus Actinomarina sp. | reverse complement strand
TAATAAAAAAAAGCATTAATTCATTAAAACAAACTGCATAATGCAGAAATTTTGCGAATTTTAATTTGACATTATAACCTTCTAGTATATATTTTAACCTCTTTTTTGGTAAGTAAATGTACGCAATAATTGAAAATAAAGGAAAACAGCTAAAAGTAGCAAAAGACTCTATTATAAAGATAGACAAGCTAAACGCTAAGTCTGGTGATAAAATCACTTTTGATAATGTGCTTTTACTAACAGAAGGTGAAAAATCTAAAATTGGCACTCCAAATATTGAGGGTGCAAAAATTACGGCCACTATATTAGAAAATCAAAAAGATGATAAAATTATCGTTTTTAAAAAGAAAAGAAGGCATAATTATCGCAGAAAAACAGGTCACAGACAAGAATATACATTAGTTAAAATAGAAGATATTAAAGGTTAAATAAATGGCTCATAAAAAATCAGGTGGTAGTTCCAGAAATGGTAGAGACTCAGCAGGAAGAAGATTAGGAGTAAAATTATATGCTGGTGAAGCTATAAAAGCAGGCCAAATTATTATTAGGCAAAGAGGCACTAAATATTATCCAGGTTTAAATGTAGGTATTGGTAAAGACCATACTTTATATGCTTTGACTGATGGTAAGGTTGCGTTTCGTAAAACTAGAAGCAAAACTTTTGCTTTAGTAGAAATCGCATAAATTTTCTAGCCCAAATTAATTATAAAAATACTTTCTATATATTTTATATTCATATAGTTTGTCTGAGTAACCTATAGTTTTTATTATGATAAATATCGCAATTATTGGTATTTTTGGTCGTATGGGTCAAGAAATTAGCTCAACTATCTTTAAAGATAATAACTTTAATCTTAGTGCAGGCTTTTGCCGCCAAGAACATTTAAGCAATAATACTAATAGTTTAACTTTTTTATCTGATAATATTGATGAAGTTATTACCAGATCAGATGTTATTATTGATTTTTCTAATCCTAAATTAAGTTTAGCAGTAGCTAGAGCTGCCAGAAAACATAAAAAAAATTATATTTGCGGTACTACAGGATTTAGTGAAGCTGAATTTCTAGCTTTAAAAAAACTAGCAGATAAAACGGTTTTTATTTGGGGTTCTAATATGAGCATAGGAATTAATTTACTTATTTCTTTAATAAAAAAATCTGCCAATTTATTAGGTAACGAATTTGACACAGAAATTTTAGAAATGCATCATCGTCATAAAAAAGATGCACCTTCTGGCACAGCTTTAGCACTAGGCCAAGCTGTTGCTGAGGCTAGAAATCTAGAGTTTAGTAAGGTTAGTAAATTATCAAGAGAGGGAGTTAATAATTCTAGAGCCAAAAATGAGATTGGTTTTGCTACTTTAAGAGGTGGCTCGGTTATAGGTAATCATGAAGTAATTTTTGCTAATGATAGTGAGATAATTTCTTTTGCTCACCAAGCATGTGATCGCTCAATTTTTGCTAAAGGAGCATTAAAAGCTGCTTTATGGTCACAAAATCAAGCTAGAGGCTTTTATTTAATTGAAGATATTTTTAACTAGCTTCTGCAACGACAATTTTTTCTTAGTATAATTTTGCTAACTCGGTGATTATTAGTAATAAAATTAAATAGCATAATTTTTCCTGCTAAGCTATTT
The DNA here is from genome assembly GCA_964216065.1 of Candidatus Actinomarina sp. GTDB lineage: Bacteria > Pseudomonadota > Alphaproteobacteria > Rickettsiales > JABIRX01 > JABIRX01. The sequence goes on along the minus strand of CAXPEK010000029.1, from coordinate 4,416 downwards.
TTAAACCCTAAAATTTCCTTTATAGTTTCAGCGGCCATGAAAGTTCCAACCACTCCAACAGCTGGAGCAAATACTCCCTGCCTAAAGCATGCTTTTTCGAAAGTTGTATCAATATCTTCATGATGAAAACAACGAAAACATGGTAGTGAATTACTTTTTTTATAGACAGATAAATAACCATTAAAAGCTACAAAAGAAGCTGATATTAAAGTTTTATTTTTACTTCTACACAAATCTGCTATTAAAAATTTAGTTTTAAAATTATCACTTGCATCAATAATATAATTATAATTAGCCATATAATCCGCAATATTATGTACTGCCAATCTTTTAGCTATTAATTTTATTTTTGCCTCTGGATTTAAAGATTTTATAAGCTGAGCAGATATTTCTACTTTACTACTATCTAAATCTTGCTCTAGGTAATTATTTTGTCTAGGTAAATTATCTAGCTCTATAATATCATCATCTATTAGGCAAAAATTATTAACTCCACTTGAGGCTAAATAACGAATACAAGGAGAACCTAAACCTCCTAAACCAACTATTAATATTCTAGCATTATGAATTTTTTCTTGCCCTTTAACACCAATCTCTTTTAATAATAAATGTTTATCAAATTTTTGCATTTTATTCATGTTAATTTTATTATCTCCTGCTAAGAAACTTAATTTAAACCACAATATTAAAAGTAAAAAAGTTACTTTACCAGATTTCTTCCATGAAACTAAATTATTAATAAATATCTTAAAACAACAACCAGTAGCAGAGTTAAAAAAACTAATGCAAATTAGTAATAATATTGCAGAATTAAATTATACTAGATATCAAAATTTTTCATTGGATAATGACACTAATTTATATGACGCAATTTATAGCTTTGCTGGAGAAGTATATCAAGGTTTAGCTGCAACAAGCTTTTCAGAAACTGATTTGGAATATGCTAGTGAAAACTTAAGAATATTATCTGGTTTATATGGTATTTTAAAACCTTTTGATCAAATTCAACCCTACAGGCTTGAAATGGGGACAAAATTGGCTAATGAAAAAGGTAAAAATCTTTATGATTTTTGGCAAGAAAAACTCACCCAGAAAGTTAATCAAGCTAAAGGAGATGTTATTATTAATCTAGCTTCACAGGAATATTTTAAGGTTCTTAATCATAAACAATTAAATAAAAATATTATCACACCCCTATTTTATGACTATAAAAATGGTCAATATAAGGCTATTATGATGTATACTAAAAAGGCCCGTGGTATGATGGCCCGTTATATTATTAAAAATAAAATAACACAATGGGAGCAAATAAAATTTTTTAATTATGAGAATTATATTTTTAATGAAGAACTATCGAATTTTGATTGCAAAAATAAAAAAATTGTTTTTACTAGAAGCTGAATAATTGTATAGTTAAATGCCAAAAAATAAATTAAATACAGGAAAAATTAATAATAAAGTTATTATAATTTTAGTTATTACTATATTACTAATTTTCACCTTGCTTCTAGTAAATAAAAATAAAAACAAAAGCCTAACTTCTGTTATTGCTAAAGTAGATAATAAGGAAATAACCGAAGATACTATTAATAATTATCTTAGGGCTTCTTTTAACACACCAGATAATTTTAATTTAAATTCGCTACCAAAAGCCCAATTAGAAACTATTATTTTGCAATATGCTTTAGAGCAAAAATTACTCAAAATAGTCAAAAAAGATGAAATAGCTGATAGAGCTGAAATTAAGCAAAAAATAAAAGAAGCTAAAAATAAAATCTTAAAAGAGGCATATTTAGATAAATTAGCCAAAGAAGCTACTACACGCTCAGCATTAGAGAAAGAATATAATAGCCTTAGTGCTAAATTAAGCAAAGAATTAGAGGGAAAGCAAGAATATCAGGCAAAACATATTTTAACAAAAAACCAGGAAGAAGCAAATCAAATTTATAAACAACTTAAAAACAACCAAGATTCTTTTGAAAATCTAGCAAAAGAAAAATCTATAGACTATGCTACTGCAAAAAATGGTGGAAATTTAGGTTATTTCATTGAAGGTAGCATGGTACCTGAATTTCAAGAACAGGTAAAAAACATTGAATTAAACAAATTATCAAGTCCCTTTAAATCAAAATTTGGTTGGCATATTATCATGGTAACAGATAAAAGGCCTGCCCAAGTGCCTGAATTAGATGATATTTATGAGCAGCTCAAAAAAGAAGTATCATATCGCTCGATTAATAACTATTTAAATGACCTAAAATCTAGCATTAAAATAGAATTACTTAACCATGATAGTGAAAGCAAAAGAGAAACCAATGCAGAAGCTGAGGTAATTAACAATGAAACAGCTAATTAATTTAAGCAAAGATCTTATATGCTAAACTTGTTAAGAATTAATCATATTTCCCAAATCACTAGGCAACTACTTAACTAGCTTATTAGCTAGGTTAGCGTCAATTACGCTGTGTCATTTCTAATAATTCTAATTAATTATTAATAAAAAGTTATTGAAATGTTAAAAACTTTATAGAGATCAGGATAATGTAGTTTTAGTCTAGATTTCATCGGCTATAGCGAGATAGAGTATGCTATAAGATCTGGCAAAACTAAATAGCCTATATTCTGACTTAAATTTTCTGCTTTAAAACTAATCAAGTAAAATAAGTGTGATCAAGGAAACTTGGAGCTTGAGAATAAAACTCAGTAATCACATAACTTGAGAATCTAGCAGAATATTGCTAAAATCAAAAAATTACTAATAATATCTAACTATGGCTAAATTTAACGATTATATTTATGATAAAAGGCAAAATTATTTAGGCGCTAATATCATTAATAACTGTCTCATTTCCATTTTAGGCTCTACCTCTATTTTTGCTGTCTCTTCTGTATCTTCTCTTACTCTTAGAAAAATATTTCTAGCAATTTCTTGCTTAGCTATTTCCCTTCCTCTAAAGCGCATAGATATCTTTACTTTATTGCCTTCTTGTAAAAATTTTAATGTTGCTTTGAGCTTAATATTATAATCATTATCACCTATGTTGGGTCTGATTTTTATTTCTTTTATATCAACTGTTTTTTGTTTTTTCTTTGCTTCTGCTGCCCGCTTTTGTAACTCATATTTATATTTACCATAATCAATAATCTTACATACGGGAGGGTTGGCATTTGGGGATACTGCTACCAAATCTAAATTGAGGTTTTTTGCCTTAATAATTGCTTCTTTTAATAAAAATACTCCTAGCATTTCTCCTTTATCATCTATCACTCTAACCTTTTCTGCTTTAATCATGTTATTAGCAGCAGGAAGTTTAGTTTTTTTATCCATTTATAGTTAATCTTACCTTTGATTAGTTAATTAAAAGCATACTGTATCACAATTTAACAAGATGGTACAATAAAAATCTCCTTCAATCTATTATTAATTTTACTAAGTTCAAGGTTTTCTTGCTCAATCTGACCTAATTTTCTGATTTGTATAGTTTTTTTGTTCATTTCTTCTTCACCTACAATAAAAATAATAGGGAATTTTAATTTACTATATTTTCTAATCTTAAAACCAATCTTATCGGCAGATATATCTTTTATATATCTTATACCTATTTTTTCAAGCTGCTCTGCAACTTCAGCTGCATATTCATCTACTTTATTAGTAACTGTAGCTATGGCAACCTGATTAGGTGCTAGCCAAAAAGGAAACTTGCCAGCATAATGCTCTATTAATATACCTATAAACCTCTCAAATGAACCTAATATAGCCCGATGTATCATTACAGGTCTTTTAGCTTTAGAGTCTTTATCAATATATTTTGCTTCTAGCCGCTCTGGCAACACAAAATCAACCTGTAAAGTACCACATTGCCAATCTCTACCAATAGTATCGGTTAAGACAAATTCTAGCTTAGGACCATAAAATGCGCCCTCTCCTGGGTTTAAATCATAAGCTATTCCCACTGATTCTATAGCATTTTTCAAAGCTTTCTCTGCTTTATCCCAAATTTCATCTGATCCTGCTCTTTGTTCAGGTCGGTCTGAAAATTTAACTTTTACCTTAGTAAAAGAAAATATTTTATAAACTTTAAGTAACAAATTAGAAAATTTTTCTGTTTCACTAGTAATTTGTTCCTCAGTACAGAAAATATGAGCATCATCTTGTACAAATCCTCTTAATCTCATCAAACCATGCAAGGATCCCGATGTTTCATTACGATGACAACACCCAAATTCAGCCATTCTGAGCGGCAAATCTTTATAGCTAGTGACTTTTTGATTAAAAATTTGGATATGAGCTGGACAATTCATTGGTTTTAAAGCAAGTTCACGACCTTCAGACTGGGCAATAAACATATTTTCTTGGAATTTAGACCAATGGCCAGATTTTTCCCATAATGATTTATCGATCAATAATGGTGTTCT
>CAXPEK010000028.1:0-2177 GCA_964216065.1 Candidatus Actinomarina sp. | reverse complement strand
GATATTTTTTTTTGTTGAAGCTATTATTATAATCATGCCATAATGGATTAAGCGGCATATCTATTAAGTCACCAGTAAAATTTCTCAGAGAACTAGGTCCAAGAAAAGGTATTATTAAATATGGACCAGTACCTACATTATATGTGGCTAAAGTTTGACTAAAATCTTCTTTCTTTGGTTTAGTAAGCTTAAAATTTTGCTCAGCAGGATTGAATAAACCAACAACTCCAATAGTGGAGTTAATAATAAAATTTCTGCTAGCATAAGCGGTATTAGCAAAATCTAATTGCAGTAAAGAATTAATAATAGTTATTGGCATATATAAATTAGAAAAAAAATTGCTAACACTTGATCTTACTGTTTTAGAAGTAACTTTTTGATAAAATTTTGCTAATGGCTTGGTTGAATATTTATCAATAAATAGATTAAAGCTATATATTTTACGATTATATTTCTCAAAAGGGTCGTTAATCTCACTATTTTGAGTTATTTGCTCTTCTGTACTAAAAATGTTAAACTCGTCATCAGCAATTACATTAGTAAATTTGGCAAATAAAAATATTAATATTAATATATATTTTTGCATAACAAATATTTTAGTGGTTTTCTTTGATCATATTGTATAATATATTACTAATTTATAAGCACTTATGTCTAGAAAAGCAAATATAAACAGAGTAACTAAAGAAACTAACATTTCTGTAACATTAAATTTAGATGGTACCGGTAAGTATAATATAGATACAGGTATAGGTTTTTTAAATCATATGTTAGAGCAATTAGCAAAACACAGTTTAATTGATATAGAAGTTAAAGCAGAAGGTGATTTACATATAGATTACCACCATACAGTTGAAGATACTGCTATTACTATAGGCCAAGCGGTAAAAAAAGCCTTAGGTGATAGAAAAGGTATAAACCGTTTTGCTTATTCTTATGTTCCTATGGATGAGACTTTGACTAGATTATGTTTGGATATATCGGGCCGTCCTTATGTAGTGTGGCAGGTTGATTTTAGCAGAGACAAGGTCGGTGATATGGATACTGAGTTATTTCGTGAATGGTTTTATGGTTTTGCTATGAATTTAGGCGCTAATTTACATGTAGAAAATTTATATGGTACTAATTGTCATCATATAGTGGAGTCATGTTTCAAGGCTTTAGCAAATAGTTTAAAACAAGTTTGCACTATAGATCCTAGAAGCTCTGGGCAAATACCTTCTACTAAAGGATCTTTATAAAATAATGGTCAGATATTCAGTATATTCTAGAAACTATAATAGCTCATTGTCTGATTACAGGTTGGTGAAGCAGAAAATTAATATTTGGTTTTTGCTTTTTGGCCCTATTATATTTGTATTTTATGGCATGTGGTTTAACTTGTTATTTTTTGGCTTAATTTCCTTTTTAGTTAACGAGCTTTATCACAGTGAAATATTGTCTTTTTTGGGGACAAGAATATTAGTAATTGCTGTGAATTTTTATTTGGCTATTGATTTTGCGAATATGCAAGAAGCTTTTTTAGAGCGTAAAGGCTATAATTTTTTGGGTTCTGAGTTATATCATAAGAACTTAATTTTGGATTAAATTTTAGTTTGTTATAAATGATGAAAAAAGTTTCAATTATAGATTATGGAGCAGGTAATATACATTCAGTATATAGTGCGCTTAAAAAAATTTCTACTTACAAAATAGAGGTAATTACAGAGCAATCAAGTTTAACTGTTTCAGATTACATTATTTTGCCAGGTGTAGGTGCTTTTGTAAAGCCTATTGAATTTTTTGCTGCTAACCCAGAATTTAAAGAATATATTTTTAGCCATATAGCAGCGGGAAAGCCTTTCTTAGGTATTTGTGTGGGTATGCAAATATTAGCAGATAAAGGTTATGAAAATGTAGTAAGTAATGGTTTAGGGTTAATTTCAGGTGAGGTAAAAAAATTTTCTAAAGCTGCGAATATACGTATACCTCATATTGGCTGGAATAATATTTCTATAAGACGTGATATAGGTAATGGTTTTGCGGTACAAAAATTTGCACAAAAAGACTTTTATTTTGTGCATTCTTATTATTTTTCTTGTAAAAATGCAGATAATGTAATAGCAGATTGTGCATATGGCGCTATGTTTCCAGCTCTTATAGCAGCTGATAATATTATTGCCACCCAGTGTCATCCA
>CAXPEK010000027.1:0-4405 GCA_964216065.1 Candidatus Actinomarina sp. | reverse complement strand
CTCTAGATAAAATTTTAGCTGAACAAGAACAAATTAAACTACTTAATATTTGCGATAATAATGACCAGTTGCTAATAAGCCAACAAGTAGCAGCTGAAATTAAAAGTAAATATAAAAAACTATATATCTTTGGTATTGGCGGTTCTTCTCTTGGTGGGCAAACCTTATGTGGTTCAAAATTTTATCAATTTTTTAATGAAACTAATTTCGAATTAGTTTTTATTGATAATATTAATTATCATAATTTTTCTATTTTTCTTGAACATATAAATTAGAGCGAGACAGCTTTTTTAACTATTTCTACATCCGGCTCTACTATTGACACTTTAGCGCAAATTTTAGTAACTCGAGATTTTTTTGCTGAGCAAATTAAAAAATTTGGTGCAGATAATTTTTATTTTATCACAGAACATAAAAATTCTCCTTTAGCAACAATAGCTAAAGATATGCATAGACCTATAATTAATCATCATCCAGAAATTGGGGGGAGATATTCTTGCTTTTTACCAGTTGCTTTAATTCCTGCCAAGCTTTCTTCTTGTAACATTGTTGATTTTGTTTCAGGTGGTAAAGCTGTAACCACAGAATTTTTACAGCAAAAAAACAATTCTTTTATTTTTCATAACGCTAAAATTATTTTAGCTATTATGCAAAAAGGCTATAATAATCATGTTTTTATGCCTTATATGCAAAGATTATATCAATTAATTTATTGGTATGCACAATTATTTGCTGAATCTTTAGGTAAAGATAATCAAGGCATGATGCCAGTAAAGGCTTTAGGCAGTGTTGATCAACATAGTTTATTACAATTATTTTTAGCTGGACCAAAAAATAATTTTTTCACTTTTATTACACAATCAACTAATAATTTAGGCAATTTAATTAAGCTAAATCCTGAGATTAAAGCCATAAATTATTTTCAAAATAATAGTTTAGGTGATGTAATTAATGCTAATCAGGAGGCAACTATCGAAACTTTAAGACAAAATTCTATACCTTTACGTAGAATCCACTTTCAGCATTTTAATGATCATGCTTTGGGAGAGTTAATGATGTATTTTATGCTCGAAACTATATTATTAGGCTATGCACTTCAGCTTAATCCTTTTGACCAACCTGCTGTAGAATCGGGAAAAATCAAAGCTAGAGAAATTTTAAGTAAAAAAAATAAATTAGCTATTTAATATGGCTTTTACTTTATATTTAGAGAGAATGAGATCTTGGCTATTATAGGGCTCTACTGTCATTTTAATGCCTAATTCTTCAATAATGGCCTTACCTGCTGCAAAATCCCAAACTGCTGTTGCATCATCATAATATAAATTGATTTTTTGTTCGGCCAGCATGGTAAGCTCATAGCTTGCAGAGCCAAAATTTCTAAAATGAGTAATATTTTTCAGCTCTGCTGCGGCTAATTTTGTTCCTTTTCTATTACGCACTACAGCTATATTAACTTGATGATTATGAGAAATTAGGAGTTTTTTGTCATTTAAAAAGGCTCCTCCCTGATAATAAGCACTATAGGTTAATTTATAAAAAGGAAGATTAATTACTCCAACATATGCGGTAAAATCTTTCAGATTAATCAAGCTTACTGCACAAGCAAATATAGGAATGTTATTAATAAAATTTACGGTTCCATCTAAAGGATCAATAACCCACACAATATCTTGTCCATAATGGCTAAATAAATTTTCTTCTCCTATAATGGGATAATTAGATTTAGCACTTAAAACTTCTTTAATAATTTTTTGTGCCTTTAAATCTACTTCAGTGACATAATCATCTGGAGATTTTTCTGTAGTTATAAAATTTTTTTGCTTAAATTTTTGCAAAATATACTTACTTGCAATTTTCACTGCTTGTAGAGCTAGTTTAAATTCGTTTTTAACAATCATATTTTGTCAAAAGCTTAGTTAATTCTACTTGCCAATCAGGTATTTTAATAGCTAATTCTTGTGCAATTTTACTATTATCTAAAACAGCAAATTTAGGTTTTAAGATATCATCTTGCTTTGCTATTGTAAGAGGCTTAATCAAAGCTGGAATTTTATAAAATTTAATGATTTCATGAGCAAAATCATATTGTGAAGCAAAACCAGAACAAGAAAGGTTAAAAACACCTTGTAGCTTATTTTTAATTGATCTTAACACCAACTCTACCGCTAAATTAGCAGAAGTAGGAGTATTGAGTTCAGCAGCTGGATAATAAACTTCTTCTTGTTCTTTTGCTGCTTTGATGATTTTAGCAATTACATTATCAGCTTGTAAATCATAAATAAAACTAGTACGAAAAATAAGATATTCTAGTTCTTTAGCTTGAATAATTTCATTTTCACCTTTTAATTTACTGTGACCAAAAACATTTAAAGGCTCAGCTCTATCGGTTTCTATATATGGTTCAGTTTGATTGCCTGCAAAAATATAGTTACTACTGAAATGTATTAATTTTATTTCATAATCTAGAGCTAAATTTACTAAATTTTTTACCCCTAAATAATTAACTTTATTTGCTAAATCAGGATGTTTTTCTGCTTGCTGAAGATTATTAAAAGAAGCACAGTTAATGATAATATTTGGTCTATCTTTGATTATAGCTGCTTTAATATGAGCAATATTTGTAATATCTAATTCTGCTTTAGTATAAGCAGTTAATTTACTAGATTTAATTCTACGCACTAATTCTTGTGCTATTTTGCTATTTCTGCCTGTTATTAATATTTTCATGCATTGTCTCATTTGCCTTAATGAGCATAGCATTAAATTATTTTTTGTCGTTATATTTTATTTTTAAAGCTAAGATAATCTTAAATATTAACTTAAAATCTCTTAAAAAAAACATTATACCAATTCCCATCTATAAAACTGTTTTTAGTTAATAATATTAGTTTCAGAAATTTTAAGCTAAAATTGCAGGACTAGCCGTAGCTAATGCAAAATTTTAGCTTGTAATTTATAGAGTTAAAATTGAAGAATAAAAATAGCAAAGAATATGAAAATTTAATAATTAGCTAACAGTGTCTAGATATTCTAAATTAATTAAGCTAGATTTTCTTTTGTTTTAATGATTTTATGCATATAGATTATAAAAAATATCTTAATTTACTTTATCAAGCTGGCTTTGCTGGTGCTATAGAAAATAGCTCACTCGAAACTTTCATTGCAGCTACAGATAATAGTATATATCAAGAAAATGCTGAATTAATTCTATATCCAAAAAATGAGCAAGATCTAAAATTACTGATTAGTGCCGCAACAAATTTTAGTAATTTACATTTAACAGCAAGAGGAGGTTGCACTAGTAGTAATGGCCAAGCTTTAAATAACTCTATTATTATTGATTATTCACGCTATTTAACTAAAATTATGGAAATAAATTTTAGTGAAAACTGGGTTGAAGTCGAAGCAGGAGTAACATTATTTGCTTTAAATGAATATTTAACAAAGCAAGGATATTATTTTATGCCCCAAATAGCTGTGGATTCTGCAACTATTGGCGGCATGATTGGTACTGATGCATGGGGCAAATCTGCTTTTATTCACGGTAAAATTAGTGATCATCTCATAAGTGCAAAATGCTATAATTATAAAGCAGCAGAAATATTATTTGCCAACACTCCAACAACTGCAAATAGACAATATAATGAAATAGCTAAATTAATCAAACAACGCCAAACTAAAATTGAATAATATTGTTCAGCCAATAATTGCCATAGCCAAGGTTATAATTTAAGTAAGTTACTGGAAGCACAACAGCCAAATTCACCCTACTTATTGGCAGGAAGCCAGGGCAGTTTAGTTATGATTTATAGTGCTAAATTAAAAATATTTCCACAAGAGAAATATCAAGCATTAGTTATTATTCCCTATTCTAGCTTTAATAAAGCCGTAAAAGATGCCGAAAAAATCATTAGCTACAAACCTTATAGCCTAGAAACTATAAATGAGCATATTTTAGCTTTAGCGAGGACACACCACTCTTTTCCGGCAATAAAAGCTTATATAGAAGATAGTAAGCATATCAATATTATTGAAATCAGAGCAAATAGTAAAAATCAGCTTAAGCAGCAACTAGAAAAATGGCAAAAGCTATATAAAAAATCATATATTTGTACCAATATTGAAAAATTAAACCAAATTTATAACTTAAAAAATTTTGGCGAAACATTTGCTCATAATCTGAATAATATCGAAAAATCTATCTGTTCTATGCAAAATATGCTTATTCCACAAAAAATAAGTTATGTATATTTTAAGGAAGTACAAAAATTATTTCATAAAAATAAAGTAGAATATGGAATTTATGGAGATTTAGGTGGAGGTTATATGCAAGTTAGACCAAATTTTAGCCCTAAAATTTCTTCAGAACATAAGCTATTATTACTTAAGCAGCTTAATCAAT
>CAXPEK010000026.1:0-5157 GCA_964216065.1 Candidatus Actinomarina sp. | reverse complement strand
ATTCTACTTTCTATAGCAAAATTGGCAACAGAACTATAATTATCAAAAATTATATGACTCTCAAAAGTTTTTAACTGCTCTATCTCTTGCTTATTAAAATATAAAAGTTCAGGTTTGATAGGATGGTAAATCTCTTGATCAGGAAGCTTCACTAAAGCTTTACGAGATTGATAATAATCTTCTATTGCTTTAAGTCTTTCCTCTGCTGCTAGCTGAAAATGCTGATTGTAGATTAATAATGGCTCTTTAACATAATCAAGTAATGAAACCAAGTTTTTCTGGTAAAAATATGGTAGCCAATGCTCCATACCAGGAAAAATTCTACCTGTTGAAATAGACTCATATAATTGATCATTTTGATAATCAACTGTAAAATTTTCTCTATATTTTGCCCGAAAACAATTTATATTTTCTTGATTCAAAATAACTTCATGCGCTGCAGTAAGAGTAACCTTATCAATTTTATTATAAGATAATTGTGTTATGGGATCAAATTCTCTAATTGCTTCTAATTTATCCGCAAAAAAATCTAACCTCACTGGATTTTGAGCATTAGTAGGAAAAATCTCAACAATACTTCCCTTTATAGAGAATTCTCCTGGTTCATTAACTTGCACCACCCGTAAATATGAATTTGCTATTAAAAACCTAGCTAAATCTGAAATTTTATACTCATTACCTATCATTAAATCCAATCTAGCAGCTTTAATTACTTCTTGAGGCAATAACTTAGTTAGAATAGAATTTACAGTGGTAATCACTACATACTGATTTGTATTACTATTAGCTAACTGCTCTAAACTAGCTAACCTTGCATTAGTAATCTGAATGTTAGGTGAAACTCGATCATAAGGCAAGCAATCCCAGGCAGGAAATAATAAAGGTGTAACAGCAAAATTTTTAGTATTAAGTATATTATAAATTCTCTGCGCTTCTATATCGTTATTTGCTACAAAAATAAGGTTTTTTTTAGTTGTTTTAGCAATGCTATTAAGAACATAAAAAATCGAATTTGATGGCAATTCTGATATTGTTAAGCCCTGATATGAATGAGGTAGTTTAAACACAAGATAAATTTTTGTTCACAATATAATTAGCTAGCAAGATTAGGTCAAGTAAAGCTTGCTTGATAAAATAGTTATATTAAAAATAATCTTTATCTTACTATTTTTTTATGATGTTGCTTAGAATAATAATTTTTATAATAGTTAGAACTAATATTTCATATGCCGACCAATATGAAATAATGGGGTCTGCAGAAATAGACTCAGATCACAATAGTAAAACTAATGAATATCTATTAAAATTTAAACAAAAAAATAAAGAGAAAAAATATAGTCAAGAAATAGAGCTTAATATTGAAGAAGATTACTCTAAAATAGAGAATAACTTACAAAAAGTAAAAGAAATGATAGATTATGAGCATAATTTTAAATATTTTACCTCTGATAGCCTTTTTACCAACATATATTTACGCAGGAAATACGACCATTTTGCTACTTCAAAAGATCAAAATTTCACCTTATTAACTTTAGGTATGGGTAAAAAAATAGCGAGAAAAAATTACGAATTAGAAGCTCTACTGTCAGTTGGCCAGAAAAGAAGCTCAGATTTAGAATATATTTATATGCCCAAAATTAGCTATGAGCAAAAAATTGATAAATTAACTTTTAACACTCCACATAGTTTAGTTAAAGATGTTAATAATGAAATCTTAAGTAATAAATTTTCTTTTTCTTACCCTTTAAACAAAAACTTAAAACTCACCTATATTTTTAAATTTGAACGTTCAAAAGATAATCTTACTACAGAAATTAGCCGTAATAACAAACTAGCTTTATCTATTAAATTTTAGCTATTTTACCATCTGCTATAGTAATGGTTTTACTGAGTTTTTTAGCTAATTCTAAATTATGCGTTACGATAATAGTAGTTTGCTGATTTTTTATTACTTGCTTTAAAAATAATTCAAATATTTTATGTGCATTTACAGGATCTAAATTACCAGTTGGCTCATCTGCTAACAATATATCTGGTTTATGTATCATACCTCTTGCAATGGCAACTCTTTGCTTCTCTCCGCCTGATAATTTACTAGGTCTCTTATTAAATTGTTTGGCTAAGCCAAGTTCAGCTAAAATTTCTTTACCTTGCTCTAAAGCATCTTTTAATTTTACTTTGTTAATTAGTAAGGGCATTATGACATTTTCAATAGCTGTAAATTCGGGCATTAAATGATGAAATTGATAAATAAAACCTATATTCTTTAATCTTAGATTGGTTTTTATTTTATCATTAGCACTAGCAATATTTTGACCCAAAAACTTAAATTCTCCGTCAGTTTGCTGGTCAAGCAAACCCATTATTTGTAATAAAGTTGTTTTACCACATCCTGAAGGTCCGACTATTGATATATCTTCACCTTTTTTGACATTAAGATTAATATTTTTGAGAATTTTGAGTTTATTAGAGCCTTCTACAAAAATTTTAGATAAAGCTGATATTTCAATAATATTACTCATAACGAAGCACCTCTGCTGGATCTAGCTTTGCTGCTTTGAAAGCAGGATAAATTGCTGCTATAAAACAAATTATCAACGAAGTTATTACTATCAACATCACCGTATATAAATTTACTTCAGCTGGCAAGTCAGTTAAAAAATAAATTATTGGATCAAATAAAGTAACTCCTGTTAATTTTTCTAATAATCTTTTTATTGTATCTATATTATAAGCAAAAGATATTCCAATTAAAGAACCTAAAATAGTGCCTATTGCTCCGATAAGTGCTCCATTTATAAAAAAGATTTTTACAATAGATTTTTGTGACATTCCCATTGTTCTTAGCAAAGCTATATGTTTTATTTTATCATTTACTAACATAATTAATGAAGAAATAATATTAAAAGCCGCTACTATGATTATTAATGACAATATTAAAAACATTACATTTCTTTCTACCTTCAAGGCATTGATAAAGCTACTATTCATTTCTTGCCAATCATTAATTATAAGATTATGGCTTAGCGGCATTAGCTGGTTATATATTTTATCATTTATTGCCTGAGTGTTATTTGCATCAGCTGTTATTATTTCTATAGCAGAAGCTGCATTATGGAGTCCAAACTGAATTTGTGCAGTTGCAAATGGAATAAAAATTGCATTTGCATCATATTCATGCATACCCACTCTAAAAATAGCTATAATTTTATATTCTTTTAACCTAGGTACTATGCCAAAAATACTGTTAGTAGTATTTGGTGCAATTAAATTTATTTTATCTCCTACAGCAACGCCAAGTTTTCTGGCCAATCTATCGCCTATCACAATTTTATCACCATTGGTAAAATTATTTAAATCTCCAGAGATTATATTGTTTGAAATTAACTTTTTATTTATTAAATCAATTTTTTTTATACCTTTTACAAGAGCAGCAGATGCTATTTCATCTTTGGTTATCATGCCATGCGTATCTATAATTGGGTTTGCAGTAAGAACACCTTGAATATTAGTTAAATTTTCTACTAACTGACCATAATTAGCTAAATTTTTTTGCGTACTGTAAATAGTAATATGAGCGTTAACACCCAATATTCTTTTTACTAACTCTACTCTAAAACCATTCATTACACTCATAACAATAATTAAGGTAGCAACACCTAGAGTTATGCCTAAAAATGCAAAAGCTGTATTTACTGATATAAATTTTTCTTTTCTCTTCGAGCTAAAAAATCTAAGAGCTATTAGTTTCTCACTATGACTGAACATATTATTTTGTTTCTACTATCCTTATTACTTACTATATATAATTTTGTAAAGTAACAAAATTACTAGTCTAGTAAAAGCCACAAACTGAATACTTGACCCTAGCAATCTTCTCTTATATAAAGCTAGCAACAAAAGTAACAAAATTATGGCCATACAAAGAACATTTTCAATCATCAAACCTGATGCAACTAAAAGAAATATAACTGGAAAGATTAACTCTTATTTAGAAGCCGCAGGATTAGCTATTATAGCACAAAAAAGACTATTATTATCCAAGGCACAAGCAGAAGCATTTTATGCCGTTCACAAAGAAAGACCTTTTTATAATAGCTTAGTAGAATTTATGACTTCTGGCCCAGTAATTGTACAAATATTGCAAGGAGAAGATGCAGTAGCTCTAAACCGCAAAATAATGGGAGCAACCAACCCAGCAGAAGCTACTTCTGGAACTATCAGAAAAGACTTTGCCGAATCTATTGAAGCAAACTCAGTGCATGGTTCTGACTCATTAGAAAATGCTGCTACAGAAATAGCATTTTTTTTCAATGAAGATGAAATTGTTGAATAGCCTTATTATTTATAGATTATAAAGATCATAATCTCTGCTTAATATTTAATTGATAAACATAAGTAATAGTTATAATTTTTTAATTCTTAATGGAGAGATGGCCGAGTGGTTTAAGGCGCACGCCTGGAAAGTGTGTTGACAGCAATGTCTCGCAGGTTCGAATCCTGTTCTCTCCGCCAGTACTTAAGAGTGCTATAGAGTACTAGCAATTACTCTAATTTACTAACGATTACTCATCTCTACTCACAAACCCTTTGCTCATCTGCCCTCATGGTTTCTAATCAATTTTAACTTTTTCTAAAACGGAGAATTGATTTTGAAGAAATGCTCAAAATTTCTGATTTGAAATCCGTAGATTTTTGAGAATTTTTTGAGAATTTTGCCAAAAAATTCAGAAGGATATCCTTTTAAATATTGATATTATTAGGCTTATTAAGGTGTATCCCAAGCGGAGAATAGAGAATTGGTTATTTTTCCATTAAAGTTTTTTTACACAAATCAACCTTGTACTTTTGCTGGTTATTTATACATTTTTGCCGTTCTTTCCAATCAATTACAATGAAAGGACAGCCATCTATCATGCGTTTTTCATCGTCAATATTGTTATTACTATATTTAATGTTTGTTGGACAAAACCCTAAAATGTCACCACTATTTGGACAATACTTAACTCTATATTGGACTTCTTTTGCTTTTTTTCCTACTGAGGAAGAATTTATAACCTCTGGTATTAATTTTGTTAAGTCTTCATCTTGTACCTGATGTTTATAAATTAAATTTTATGAAATATAAGATGTTTTTATTTCTAAATTACATATTTT
>CAXPEK010000025.1:0-2416 GCA_964216065.1 Candidatus Actinomarina sp. | reverse complement strand
TGAAAAAAGGAGAATCAGAGCAAGATACAATTTGTACTTTAAATGCAATGGAGCCTGATTTTTTAACTATTAGACATGCAGAAAATGGTATAGTTAAGAAATTATCTAGCTATAGTAAGAATGCAGTTGTTATTAATTCGGGAGATGGTTCACATGCTCACCCTACACAAGCTTTACTTGATGGTTATACGATATTAAAGCATTTGAAGTTGAAGAAATTAACAGATTTTAAAAAATTAAAAATAGCAATATGTGGAGATATTATTAATAGTAGAGTGGCAAGATCTAATATAAAATTATACCAAATGCTGGGGTCTAAAATCAATCTTATTGCTCCACCACCTCTTATGCCTCAAACATTTGCTACTGATAATATTAAGTTATTTTATGATTTAGAGCAAGGTATAAAAGATGTCGATATTATTATTACTTTGCGTATACAATTAGAAAGAATAGAAACTTGTTTAATTTCTTCGTTGCCTGATTACTATTATAAATATGGCATAAAAACCGGGCTACTAAAATATGCTAAACCACATTGTGCTATTTTGCACCCAGGTCCAATTAATCGTAATGTAGAAATAGAAAGCTCTTTAGCTGATGATAGCAAAGTCTGCCTAATCTTAGATCAAGTTAAAAATGGTATAGCGGTTAGACAGGCATTATTAGAGTTTTTGGCTTAATTATTTTTAGTTGCTGTCTTAACATCGTAAATATAGTTGATATTACAGTAAGGGCATAAAATCTGATTTGCTGGTAACATCTTTAAATAAATTTTAGGGTGTGGAGATTTTTGTGTATGTCCAGAACATGTTATAATAGCTTTTTGTGTGTATATTTCTTGGGTTACTTGTTTGCTCATTTTACTCAATATTACTTGGTTGAATGTGATCTAGTAAAGGTAAAAAATTATTGTTTTTATCTGCTAATTTTATAGGATATTCACCAGAAAAACAAGCATCACAATATTGTGGTTCATTATTATTTCTGGCTTCAGCACCAGTTGCTTTATACAAACCATCCAAAGAAATATAGGCTAAAGAATCTACTCCTATAATTTTTGCTATTTCATCTGTGTTATGATTTGCTGCAATTAATTTTTGACGGTCAGGTGTATCAACGCCATAAAAGCAAGAATTTGTAGTTGGGGGACTAGAAATACGCATATGCACTTCTTTTACGCCACAGCTTCTAATCATATCTACTATTTTTTTAGAAGTAGTGCCACGAACTATTGAGTCATCAACTAGAATAATTCTCTTATTTTCTAAAACAGCTCTATTAGCGTTATGTTTTAATTTAACTCCAAAATTTCTAACCTTATCAGTAGGTTCAATAAAGGTGCGGCCTACATAGTGATTTCTGATGATGCCAAATTCAAATGGTAATTTTGTTTCTAAAGCATAGCCTAGTGCAGAAGGTACCCCGGAATCTGGTACAGGAACTACAATATCTGCCTCTACGGCACTTTCTTGAGCTAATATTTTTCCAATATTTTTTCTAACTTCATATACATATTTATTGTTGATATTACTGTCAGGTCTAGCAAAATAAATATATTCAAAAATGCAAAATTTATTGTGTTTTTTTTCAAATGGTTTATATGATTTAATCCCTTCATCATTGATAATGACCATTTCGCCAGCTTCAATATCTCTAATAAATTTGGCTCCGATAATGTCAAAGGCACAACTTTCTGAAGCTATAATATAAGCATCATTTAACTTTCCTAGGGAAAGGGGGCGAATACCATAAGGGTCTCTGATAGCAAAAAGTGCATTATCCGCGATAGCTACAAGGGAATAAGCACCTTGGATTTTCTTTAGTGCATCAATTATTTTATCAGCAACGCTATTAAGGCTGCTCTTAGCAATTAAGTGCAATATAACCTCTGTATCCATCGTAGAGTTAAAGATAGAGCCAGTTTTTACTAAAGAATTTTTTAAAGTTATTGCATTAGTTAAGTTGCCATTATGAGCTAAAGCGATGCCACCAGTAGCTAATTCTGCAAATATTGGCTGGCAAGCAAAGCTATCTTTACTTCCTGCAGTTGAGTATCTCACATGGCCAATTGCGATATGACCAGGTAATTTATCTATTACTTTATTATTATTAAAAATATCTCCAACATGACCAGAATCGTGATGTTTATAAAAATTATTACCATCATAAGTAATAATGCCAGCTGCTTCTTGTCCACGATGTTGTAAAGAATGTAAGCCTAGAGCGGTTAAAGAAGAGACATTATCTGCACCATAAATACCGCATACTCCACATTCCTCATGTAATTTATCAAAATTTAGATCTTCTATATTGGACATAACTCAATAAAATGTAGAAACATTATAATTTTTTTCTTCTAATTAGCAAGTGTTGCATTCATTCCAGGCTATTTATTAGGGTATCTAAATCTTGT
>CAXPEK010000024.1:0-4311 GCA_964216065.1 Candidatus Actinomarina sp. | reverse complement strand
GAAGATTCTCACAATTATTGGAATACCATTCTCTTTTATTGGTGTTCTTTATAGTGTGTTGGCTTCGCCCCAAAAAATGGAGTTCATTATGAGCTTTCTTCCTTCTTGGGTTACAAATGATTTGATAGTTAGGTTTATATTAGGAGCCTCATGCCTATTTTATATAATATGGGTTACTATTGAGTTTATCAGGTATTTAAAATCCAACTCTTTGAAAGATGAAGTAATAAAGGATTATAGAGAGTATATTGGTTTTTTAGATGATTTTGTTAGGAGTTTTAATTTTGAGAAGAATGAGTTTCAGGGAAGTAGTACTCCTGGACAAAAAATTAGACCTGTAAATGCTTATTGGAAAATAGAGAACTTTAAATGTTCTTTGCTGGAGAATAAGCACCAGAACTTAAAAATTTGTTTGGAAGATTTGCTATCTTGTTTCTCTACATCACTAGGGACAATGGGTTTATATCCTAAAATAAAGCCAAAAAAAGACTTAGATACAGAAAGTTTTAATAAATTGACCCAAAAGGCGATTAAACTTTTAAAATAATCAGACCCTAACCCCATTAACCACAACCAATCCAAAAACATCTTTATTATTCCTATTATTGTATTTAAAACAGCATTCTTGAATATAAGCTTGAAGATGCTTTTTACTCAATTGGTGATAAGAACCAATAAAAGCTCTTTTAAATATTCCCCAAAAACCCTCAATAGTATTTGTATGAATATCTCCTCTAGTATATTCACCAAAAGAATGATTAACTGTTGAGTGCTTAACAAGCTTCTTAAAAGGGCTGTAACCTCTGTAATCATCAGTATAAAGGCTTGAATTACCATAATCTAAATGCTTTTCTAAGAAGGCTTTAATATCCTTAAATTTGAATTGATCTTTAGTTTCAGCTCTAACTTTACCAGTTGATCTTTCAACAACGCCAATTACACCCTGCTTTTTAGTGCCTCTACCTCTTGGATTAATGAAATTATCATCATAATCTTTTTTCTTATCACCCTTCTTCTTTTTACCTCCTATATAACACTCATCACATTCAACAATTCCAGAAAATAACTCACTTTGCTCTTTATCTTGCATAGCTTCTCTAATCTTAATTTCCATTCTCCAAGCTGTGTCTTTATTTACATCAATTTGTCTTGCTAATTCGCGAGCGGAAATACCCTTTTTAGCGTTAAGAATAATTGCAGTTGCTAGAAACCATTTTTGAAGGGGCAATCTTGTATCGTGGTAAATAGTGCCAACAGTAACAGAAAAAGCCTTGTTACAAGCTCCGCAATGATGGCGGTGACTAGTTTTGTACTTGGTTGTTTTTGTATTACCGCAATATGGACAAACAGGCTTGCCGTTCCATCTAACTTTTTCTAAATATTTGATACATTTAGTTTGAGTTTTAAACCTTGTAAAAACTGAAATAATATCCATAATTGGTAAGAATTAAATTGATAAATAACTAATATCAATTTAACCTTGTATTAGCTTGATTGTCAAGCATTATTTTGTCTATTAATGGGACATTGGGAACAGTTTTATAGAGAGGGATTAGTATAACTTGACCCTATTTATTTTAATTTAAGAAAATTTTGCCAAATTTCTTGTTCTATATTTTTGCCTTCTAATTGATTGATTTCTTGAATTCCAGTTGGTGAGGTAATATTTATTTCTGTTAGGTAATCACCTATAAAATCTAGTCCAGCAAAATATAGTTTTTTTTCTAATAGAATTTGCCCTATATAGAGAGCTATTTCTTTTTGTTTGGCCGATAATTTGGCTTTTACCGCTTTGCCGCCAGCATGAAAATTAGCAGCTACTTTACCCGGCTCTGGCACACGTAATACTTGTCCCATAATTTGCCCACAAGCTATGATAACTCTTAAGTCCCCTTGCTTAATTTCTGCTAGATATTCTTGTGCTATTATTGGAGTTTTGCAATAATTTATTAATTTGGTACCTTCGCTAATTAAATCATCATAAGGAGCTTGTAATTTTACTACCCCTTCACCACCACAAGCATATAAGGGTTTCAAGATAATTTTTGGATATTTTTGGGCAAAATCTCTAATAATTTGAAGATTTTCAGTAATAATAGTATTGGGGGTAAATTCCTTATAATCACAAACTAAGATTTTTTCGGGTGCGTTTCTAATAGCAGTAGGGTCATTGATAAAGATAATTTTATGTCTAATTTTTTCTAAAATATAGCTATTAGTGATATAGGCTAAATCAAAAGGGGGATCTTGACGGATAAAAAGGAAATCTAGCTCGGTTAAATCAAGCTTTTGTTGCGCAGATAATTGATAAAATTTATCTTGGTTAGGATATATTGCTAAATGTTCAACTTGGGCGTAAACTTGGCCATTATCTAGGTATAAATCTTTAGGTGTGTAGTGAAATAGCTCAAAGCCCAGCCTTGCTGCCTCTTTTATGAGCATGTAAGTACTGTCAGTGCTTTGGTTGATAGTACTAATATGGTCCATCTGAAACGCTATTTTCATCTTACACCGAAAATGACGAACCACAACCACAGCTATTAGTGGCATTAGGATTGTTAATTTTAAAATAGCTTCCTCCTAGCTCATCAACATAATCAATTTCTGAGCCACGCAGCAAATTATATGAATTTTCATCAATTACCCCAACTAACTTATTATCTGCTATAATTTTTAGATCAGTTGTTGTTTGTGTTTCATTAAAGTCAAAATGATATTGAAAGCCAGAACAGCCACCGCCTGACACTGATATTCTTAGAAGAATATTCTGGTTATTTGCTGCTGCTACTAGTTTTTCTAGCTGTAGCTTGGCTTTTAGTGAGATGGTTATTTCTGCTTGATTAGTCATTTATTTTGCAATTAGATTATTTTTGAGCTAAATTTAAATTAATATCTAAATCAAGTCAACTTTATGTTAGCAAGTTACGCATCTAATCACAAAAATTCAGGAGGAAGATTATATCAAGAAGCAGACTCTAAAAATAGAACATCTTTTCAACGAGATCGTGATAGAATCATTCATTCTTTTAGCTTTAGGCGTTTAGAATATAAAACGCAAGTTTTTATGAATTATGAATCTGACCATTTTCGCACTAGACTAACCCATAGCCTTGAAGTTGCTCAGATAGCTAGAACTATAGCTAGAAAATTAAAATTAGACCAAGATTTAGCTGAAGCTAGTGCTTTGGCACATGATATTGGCCATCCTCCCTTTGGCCATGCTGGTGAGCAGGCCTTAAATGAGTTAATGAAGAAATATGGTGGTTTTGATCACAATGCACAAGCTTTGAAAATTCTAACTAAATTAGAAGCTCCTTACGCAGCATTTGATGGCCTTAATTTAACTAGGGAAACTCTAGCGAGTATTATTAAACATAATGGACCGATTAAAGGTTTTAAAACCCCAAAAATTATCACTGCATATAATAAAATTCACAATTTAGAATTAAAAAAATATCCTAGCTTAGAAGCACAAATTGCAGCTATATCTGACGATATAGCTTATAATAATCATGATATAGATGATGGCATCAGAGCAAAGCTGCTGCAGGAAAAAGATCTTATGCAAGTAAAAATGATTGCAGAATCATTTGCCGAGATAGATCAAAAATACCCTCAATTAGAGACAAATAAAAGAATATATGAAGTAAGAAGAATTATTTACTCTAAAATGGTTGATGATGTTATTGCTACTACTGAAGCAAACCTAAAAAAATATCAGATTAAGAGCTTAACAGAAATTAAAAATGCGAGAAAGCCACTTTGTCAATTTAGTACAGAAATGAGCAGTCAAGTTATAGAGCTAAAGCAAATTTTGCGTAAAAAGCTTTACACTCACCCAGAGGTTTATTTGATGAATCGTAAGGCATACCGCTTAATTATAGAATTATTTGAATATTTTATGGCTAATCATGGTAGTATTCCGCTAGAAATAAAGGCAAGATTTGAGCAAAAAAAACAGCAAAAATACCAAGCCAGAGTGATTTGTGATTATATTTCTGGCATGACTGACCGCTATGCTATAGAACAGCACCGCAAATTTTTTGATTTATACTCATATAATACCAAATCCTCTCTATAAACCTATTTTTATTCTGCAATTTTAGCTTAAAATTTCTGAAGCTAATATTAGTGACTAAAAACAGCTTTAAAGATGGGATTTGGTATTATTAACTAAAAACAGCTTTATAAATGGGATTTGTTATTCTGTTTTTAGATTTTTTGATATTTTTAACGTTTTTTTTACAAAAATTTTTTCTAATATTTGGATATATTCACAGAAATTTTTGTACAAAATAAGCAAAAATAGGA
>CAXPEK010000023.1:0-2213 GCA_964216065.1 Candidatus Actinomarina sp. | reverse complement strand
CAAAAAATAAATTCACTAACTTTTTTCTGGCCAATATTTTTTGATGTGGGTTATTAAAAAAATAATTAGCTCTCTGATAAATATGACTTAATTCAGCTAAATTTAACTGATCAATATCAATAAAATGTCGAATTTGCATATTATTTATTTACTTCCTGACTTTTTTTCATATATCTTTTTAATATATCCGAAGCAATCACTCCCCTTGAAACTAAAGAATCTAGAGAATCTTCTAAAGTAATCATACCATATTTAGAACCTACCTGCATCATAGAATTAATTTGTACAATATGCTCTTCTTTAATCAAATTTTTTACTGCCTCTGTTGCTACTAAAACCTCATGCGCTGGAACCCTAGAAGATTGGTCTTTAGTTTGCACCAAGCGTTGTGATACTACCCCTAATAAAGATGACGATAGTAGAGCTATTGCCAATTTCCTACTATCACTTGGAAAGACATCTACTATTCTGTTAATAGATTCATAGGCTGTATTAGTATGTAATGTGGACAATACTAAATGTCCGGTCTCTGCTGCGGTTAGAGCAAGACGAATAGTTTCAGGATCACGCATTTCTCCAACCATAATTACATCCGGATCTTCTCTTAATGCACTTTTTAAGGCAGCAGGAAACGATAAAGTAGAAGATTCTAATTGTCTTTGATTAATGATAGATTTCTTCGATTCAAAAATATATTCTACTGGATCTTCTACTGTAATAATATGCTTAGCCTTATTACTATTTATATAATCTATAATTGCCGCTAAAGTAGTTGATTTACCTGAACCAGTGGGACCCGTAACCAATAATAAACCATGATCTTTATTAACTAACTCTAAAATAATATTTGGAACTGATACTTCTGCTATTGAGGGAACATTAGAATTTATCTTTCTAAAAGCTGCTGCTGCGCCATTTATAGTATTAAAGGCATTAACTCTATATCTAATATTGCTACTATGTGTATAAGCATAGTCAATTTCTAAATTATCTTGATATTTTTTTTTCTGCGACTCATGCATGGTTAATGACAAAATTTCAAAAACCTCCTCAGAAGATAGTTTTTGATCTGTAATAAATTTTAACTCACCAAAAATTCTAACCGCTGGCGGCAGATTAGCAGATAATAACAAATCTGACACACCTTCTTTTTGAGTTGCACTTAAAATTTTATCTAATAAGACCATATAACTCATATTAGCTACTTAATTGATTAATTCTATTTTTAAGTAAATTTTTACTTATACCAATTTCTTTATAACTTCCTGTATTTAAAATCGTCATATATAATGGCAATGCCTCTTTTTTTAAATTCATATGATCAAATATGACTGCCTTGTAGTAGTAATAACTCATATTTGACTTGTCTATGTTAATAGCAGCCTGAATATAATTTAGAGCAAGTTCAAAATTCTTATTTTTGGCGTATAAATATGCTATTTGTGCTTTTAGAAAGTCATTATTTAAATAAATCTTATCTAATTTAAGAAATTCTTTTAAAGCTTCATTCGGAGATTCCTTAGTAACTAGCAATAAGAAATTATTTAAAATCAAGTAATCATTCGGGTATAATACTAATAATTTTTCATAATATTTATACGCTAAACTACTCTCTCCTAATTTCTGATAAGAAGCAGCAAGACTAGAAAGAATAAATTTATCTTCTGGATATTCTTGTAATAATTTTTCAAATAAAATAATTGCTGATTCAAAATAACCCTGCTTCATGGTATTATATGCATTCAAATATTTTCTTTGTTTTTCTAGTAATACATTATTTGGTTTTTTTACTTCTACATTAAGGTTAGGATTTCCTGTAATTTTATCGTAATATTCATCATTCTTTGATAATTTCAATTTATCTATTGATATATTTTTATCTTTATCAGTGAAATCTTTTACTTTTTTTCTAAAATAAATATCATCAAGAATCTTTTTAGTATCGATAGATAGCGAATCAACATCAGAAATATTATGAATGTCAGCTTTAATATTCATAATGTTATCTTTAGCCTTGGCAAGGGTAAGGTTAAATAAAATTAAAGAGTAAAAAATTATTTGTAAAAAAGACTTTTTCATAAACCTGGCTTATATATAATAAGTAACATAGTTGAACAAATTTAGCAATTAAAATGAACCTTTTTAAATTATACAAACATCTTTTATTTATTCTACCCGCTGAAATTACCCATAATATAGCAAAATATATTCTA
>CAXPEK010000022.1:0-2897 GCA_964216065.1 Candidatus Actinomarina sp. | reverse complement strand
AACATATAGGTTTTTATTACATATGTCAACACTGCCAGCGACTTTTAACCAATATCAAATCCCATCTATCAAACTACTTTTATTCTGCAATTTTAGCTTAAAATTTCTGAAGCTAATATTATTGACTAAAAACAGCTTTATAGAGGGGATTTGGTATTAGAAAAAATTTTTGTAAAAAACCTTAAAAATATCAAAAAATCTAGAAACAGAATAATTAGCTAACAGTGTCTAGTGACTAAAAACAATTTTATAGAGGGGATTTAGTATTATTTATTATAGCTTATTCTGCTATGCTAAAATAAAAATAAAACTTCTAATTAAAGAGCTTAAGGTTATAATATTTAAAAAAATTAGAAATAAAATGCAAAAATTTGATCTTATAACTTCAATTATAGCTCCATTGCCATTAGATAATGTAGATACAGATATGATTATTCCTAAACAATTTCTCAAAACTATTAAAAGAACTGGTTTAGGTAAAAATTTATTTCATGAAATGCGCTATGATTTAGACGGTAAATTAATTGAAAATTTTGTTTTAAATCAAGAAAAATATCAACATAGTAAAATTCTTATAAGTGGTGAAAATTTCGGTTGTGGTTCAAGCAGGGAGCATGCTCCATGGGCTTTAAACGATTTTGGTATTAGGGTTATTATTACCCCCTCTTTTGCAGATATTTTTTATAATAATTGCTTTAAAAATAGTATATTACCCATAAAGCTAGAGCAAGAATCTATGGCTAAAATCTGGGCTCAAATTACTCAACAAGATGATATAGTCTCAATTAATTTGGCAGAGCAAAAAATCATATTTTCTGATAATACTACTATTAATTTTACACTTGATGAATTTCGTAAAAAATGTTTGTTAGAAGGTTTAGATGATATTGACCTTACTATGGCATCTGCACAGCAAATTGAACAATTTGAACAGCAACAAAAAATAACTCAACCTTGGCTCTATAATTAATTTTTATGAAAGTAGCAGCTAATGCCATAGATAGCTTTATTAACAACCAAATTAATAAGTTAGATGCTGCTCTTTTATATGGACCAGATAGCGGACTTACTACTGTAAGAAAAAATATCATTATCAAAAAAGTCATGGGTGATAATTTTGATAATTTACTCCTTAGTAAATATAATGCTGATGAATTAATTAAAGAACCAAGTAAATTAATAAATGAAGTAAATGCTTTATCTTTAATGGGAGGTAGAAAATTTATTATAATTTATAATTGCCAAACTAGCCTCAGCAAAATCATTGAGGATACTCTTAAAAATAAAAAATCAGATTGTTTTATTTTGCTCTTAGCTGCAGAATTAGCTCCTAATTCTAGCCTACGGAAACTATTTGAAGCGAAAACAGATAAAATAGTAGCACTTCCTGCTTACCAAGATGATTTTAATACCACATATAACATTGCTAGGTCAGAACTTAAAGATCTCAAGCCAACCAATGAAATTCTTACATATGTTGCACATAATGTTTCTGGAGATCGTATGTTTTTAATGCAAGAATTAGCTAAATTAAAACTTTATTATAGCTCTGGTGATTCTATTGATTTTGCTACATTAGAAACTTTATTATCACATAGCAATAATCATGATTATCAAAATCTTACTAATGCGATAGCTGATAAAGACCCATGCAAAACTTCGGTTATTACAGAAGAATTAATTGATTTAG
This sequence comes from Candidatus Actinomarina sp., assembly GCA_964216065.1. Classification (GTDB taxonomy): domain Bacteria; phylum Pseudomonadota; class Alphaproteobacteria; order Rickettsiales; family JABIRX01; genus JABIRX01. The sequence continues at coordinate 1,207 of CAXPEK010000022.1, read as the reverse complement.
GCATCATGCCCGTTACTTTAATTAGAGTAATAATGAATTATTTTCAGCGCCTTAAAATCGTAAGAACAAATTTAGATTTAGGTTTAAATTTCAATGAGGCAAGCAAGAATTTAAAACCGCCTATTTTCTTTAAACAAAAAACACATTTAGAACGACACACGCAAAAATGGTCTCTTAATGCTTTAAACCACTTATTACAAAAATTAGAAAATCTAGAAAAAACTATCAAGCTGCAAAATATAATTAAAGCAGATATAATACTTAAATATTTTGTTTTAATGGTAAGTAATAGCAAATAAATGAAAATAATCAGTGGTCAATATAAAGGTAAAAACATAAAAAGCCTAAAAGATAACTCTGTAAGACCTACAACTAATAAAATCAGAGAAGCTATTTTTAACATTATTGAACATAATGAGTTAATTACTATAGCTGATTATCGCAATTTAAATTATTTAGAGATTTTTGCTGGCTCAGCCATTATGGGCTTTGAATTTATCTCAAGAGGAGTAGAAAATTGCACCCTAATTGACAAAAATCCTGAACTCAAAAAATTATTTACCCATAATGCCCAAATATTACATGATCAAAAAACAAATTTTATAGTAAGTGATATTAATAAATTACCTCAAGCCACTCAGCAATTTAATTTATGTTTTATTGATCCACCCTATAAATTAAAAATTGAACAAATTACCCTAGATAAATTAGCACAACATAATTGGCTAGCCAATAATGCTTTAGTAATTTTAGAAACAGATAAAAGAAATGAGCTTATTATAAGTAAAAAATTTCAAACTTTATTTACTAAAATCTATGGTAAAACTAAAATTTTATTCTTAAATTACCAAAGCTAAAATTACTAATCTTGCTTAGTCTCTTTTACAAGCCAAAAATCTCGAGAAAAAATATCTCCTATTTTTTTTATTGCATTTGGCAGTAAAGCAGTCAGAGGATAAAGCGTAAATTTAGGTTCCTTTAACTCACCTTGTAGATTATATTTTGCTGAAACAAGACCCATTTTATCTTTGCCTGTAAGAATTTTACCAACTACAGGAATATCTTTAACCCCAAATAGATTATTTAATTTATAGGCAGGTATTATATAGCCCTCTAAATTAAGGTTATTATTTTTATAATCTATATTTCCTTCTGCAGTTATACCAAGTAAATTTCCATAAAACTTACTTTTTTTAACTTCTAAGGG
>CAXPEK010000021.1:0-4092 GCA_964216065.1 Candidatus Actinomarina sp. | reverse complement strand
CATTTTTACGAAACTTTTGAAAAACCTAAATTTGATAAAACTGCAGAAGAAATAAGAGATCAATTAAAAGTATCTTATCTAAATAGTGGTGTGACTATGGAGGGTACTCCTATAATTGCATTTATAGATCAAGATTACGAATTAAAAACTGATGCAGAAATTTTAAAGTTTAATGCAGAGAATGCTAGAGCAAGATCTGAAAACCAAGCATTGATGTCAGAGGCAAAAGGTATGTTAGCTCAGTGGGAGGGTAAACTTCTTAAAAGACAAAGCTACTATGATGCTGGACAATCTCTACTTAATACTGGTTCTACTATATATGGAGCGATGAATAATTAATGTCTATAAAACTTTATAAATCGCAGGCAACTATAGATACTAAATCAACTAATGTATCTGCCTCTAACTTAGCTGTTTCTCCTAGTTCAGTTTATAGTTCTGCAAAAGCTAGCGCAGGTGCTGCAGATGCTGCTGTTAATCTATTTGCTGTAATTAAAAAAACTAAAGACGACAGTAAAGCAACAGCTATTAATAATGATATAGAATCTAAAATTAATAAGATGGCTATTAATTATGATAGATCTAATAATCCAGAAGATATAACTACATTTAATAGCATGATGTCTTTAGTTAAAGACAAAGCAATACTTGGTTCTAACAATTCAGTTAAAAAGAAAGTTAATTCTTGGTTTGCATCTAAGTTAGCTAGTTCTTCTTTAGATTTGGAAAAGAGTATAACTAATAATATTATAGATGAAAAAATTGCTACAGATAAAATTGAGCTAGAAAAATATCAAGGAATTATTGCAACATCTAATAATAGAAACGAAGTAAATCAAGCTAAAGGATGGATTAATAATTATTTTGCTAATGAAAATAATAAATTATTTTATAAACCTGCAGATTGGATTACTTTACAAAATGAACAAGAAAATAAGATCCAAGAAAATGCAGCTATTATGCTTGCAACAAATGATCCTAACTCTGTAATTGATAATCCTAAGATTATTACTGATAACATTAAAGACACAGAAACAGCAGAATATATTTTAGAAAAAGCATACGAAAATTCAGCAGCAAATGTTGAGGCTGAAATAAAAGATATGGAAATTATTGATGCTAAGAATTTAGAAGATCAAGCAAATAACTTTGCTGAGCTTGCTGTAAGAATTAAAGACTTTCACGAAAACGCTAACAATCAAGATTTTTCAGATAAGTTAATTACATATTCAGAATTAAAACGAGCTTATGTTAATAATGATATTGACGAAACTATGTATAGAAAGCTCATTGATTATAGAGCTGGTGTTATAGCTTTAGATGATGAAAGACTTGTTGCTGATATTAATGAGGAAATAATAAACAGCGACTCTCCTGTAGAATTACAAGCATTATCTAAAAGAGTACAAGTTAAAGAGTCAGATCTTACTTTTTTAAAATTATCTGCTGAATCTACTGGTAAAGCATTAAAGAAAATCAATACACTTAAAAAAGATTCAGAATTATATTCAGAATACAAAACAACAACATCTATGATGAAAGCAATATTTTTTGCTAGTGATAGTTATGAGTTTGATGTTGGAGAAGATTCAAGAACAGTTAAAGCTGTTGGCGGACAAGCTATGGAATACTTTGATAACCTAGTAATTAACCAAGGAATGAACGTCACTGATGCGATGTTTAAAACAATTACTAAGTTTAATCCAGGAGCTGCTCTACCAAACATGACTATTTTTCCTTTACCTGCTTTTTCAGAAGAGAGCGATTGGACCAGCCAAATATTAGCTCATGGTGGATCTGGTTATTTTATTAAAGCTAAAGATAAGATGGCTACTCTTTATAAAGATGGAAAATTAAATCATGAAGAATTTATGTTTGAAATAGAAAACTTAAATAAAGCTGAAAGACTTTTCCAAGTTAGGCATAAATACGCAGTATCGGTTAGTAAAGCTACAGATGATTTTACAGATGAAAGCGTATTAACTTTTGCTGCAGGAGAGGGTGCAAGCGGCTTATCAAGTATAATTAAAAACTTAATGAAGAAAGACTAATGGAATTAAATATTACAGAGAATTTAGAGAAAAGCGTATTACTACCTTTATACACACAAGAGAATGAGCTTAACTCAGATGGTATGAGTGCTGCTGAAAAACTTGGTTTGGATACAGGTAATTTTTATTTAGATAGTCAGAACAGAAACGAAAAAAATACACAAATACCATTTTATAATGAAGTAGAAATTAAGGCTAAGAATAAATCTTTAGAAATGACTAAAGAATTTTTTGTAGATAACTTACCTAGATTTTTTAAAAATTTACCAGAGGATGCTATTTACGGAATATTCAAAGGAATAGAGTATGGTGTAAGCAACACAACAGATGCTTTCCCTGGTATTAAACCATTTGTTGATGAAGTAGCAGAAAAGAATATTGCTCCAGAACCTTTTAATCTAACATTAAAACAATTATCAGAAAGAGTACATAACTTAGATCAAGAAAGAGACAAGACGTTTGCTAATGATTTAGCAGGCTATATGTTTCAAGCAGCTCCATATTTATTCCTTGCAAGATCTAGATTAATACAAGGTGGTATTGGAATAGAAAGAGCAAACCTTTTAGCTTGGATGTTTGCATCGGGTATGGGTTTTAAGAATGAAGAATTATTAGTTAGTGATGTTTTTGGTAAAGCTTTGGGAGATTCTAAGTTTATGGATTCTCTTAAAAAGTTTGACGAAAAAATCGTTGATACTGGAGTAAGTGTTGAGGGAATAGTTAATTTTGGAGCAAGAGCTATGGATGGCTTATTGTTCGAAAAATTATTTGGTAAAATAAAAGAAGTTTATAAGAATTGGAAAATATCTAAATTACCTCCAAAAGAAAAAGTTAAGTATCTTGGCGATCAAAAAGAAATAAAAAAATTATCTGAGGGTATGGTTGAGCAACAAAATAAACCATTAAAATTCTTTCCAAATCAAGACGATGTTAATACAGCTACAGCTGTAGTTAAAAACATGGATAATCCTAGCGATGCTGTAATAGATCAAATTAAAAAAGATCCTAATGTTAAAGAGGTTATAGATAATCAAAAAAAAGGAGAGCTAGGTAGTACAGCTGGAAAATTTAAAGATCTAGAATTTCAAGCTAATAGAAAGTTTAATTTTAACGGAGAAGAAGTAATAGGTTTTGAAAATGCTATAAATAAATACTATGGAAATGGTGCATCTAAAAAAGATAAGATTGTTCATATTATGATTGGCAATCCAGCATCTGGTAAATCTTTAAAAGGAAATGTGATTGCTGAACACTTTGGTTCAAAAGTCATTGATTCAGATGATTTTAAATTAGCTTTAACAGGTAGAAAAAATACATCAGCTACATCTGCTGTTCATGATGAGGGTAAATATTTAGCAGATAAAACTTTACAAATAGCTATGGGTAATGGCGATAATCTAGTGGTTCCTATTATTGGTAAATCTGAGGATAAAGTTATGAACTATGTAAATTTATTTAATCAGAATGGCTACACAGTTAAATTGGTATATGCCAAAGCTCCAACAAATAAATCTAGAATGTATAATATTAAAAGAAGTTTAGTCACTGGTCGATTAATACCAGATGAATATTTTAGTCAAGATTTAGACAGCAAAATTAATTTTGTTTATGATGTAGTAAAACCCAAAGTAGATGGTTCTGCTACAATCAAAACAGGAACAATAAGAAAGAACGCTATCGTTGAAAAAGAAACTACAGGTAGCGGTATATATTAACACTACACAATAAACATTAATTAGTATAAGAGAAAGGAAAATGGGATAATTCCTATCCTAAACAAAATCATATCATGGCTGGACCAATATTAAAAAAGACGATTGTTGAACCTATTGTAGATCTAACTAAACCTGTAGTCTCAAATATTTTAAAAAAATCTTCTGAGATTATATCTAAGGCAGATGGTAAACCTAAAAAGATAGATGAATCTACTATAGTAAAAGATAAGGTAGAAGTTAGCTCGGAGGCTAAAGAGCTTACTGAGGGAGCTAGTCAAGCTGAGGGTGGCAACATTATTGAAAACGAAAGTATTTTAAAAAATGAT
>CAXPEK010000020.1:0-2608 GCA_964216065.1 Candidatus Actinomarina sp. | reverse complement strand
TATAATTCTTTAAAATGATTACCCATTCTCTGTTGCAAAGCAGTAAATAATTCTGAAAGCAAAGTTCCTTTATAAGCTAATTGATGTACATGGCGCATTGCTCTACGCATAATACGTCTAAGCACATAACCTCTACCTTCATTAGCTGGCAATACTCCATCAGCAATTAAAAAACTCATCGCCCTTAAATGATCTATAATTACTCTATGTGAAATTAAATCTTGTTTATTATTAGTGATTTTAATTGATTCATTAAGTAAGTCTTGGAAGAGATCTATCTCAAAATTATTATGTTTACCTTGTAATATTGCAGCTATTCTTTCTAAACCCATTCCTGTATCAATAGATGGCTTAGGCAATTTTATCATTTGTCCATCTGCTTTTTTTTCATATTGCATAAAAACTAGATTCCAAATCTCAATAAAACGATCCCCTTCATCACCCTCACCTGGTGGGCAGCCAACTAAATGATCACCATTATCATAAAAAATCTCTGAGCAAGGGCCACATGGACCAGTATCACCCATAGACCAAAAATTATCATTCGAACTAATTCTTTTAATCTTATATTCAGAAAGACCAGAAATTTTACGCCATAAATTAAAAGCTTCATCATCATCGTGATAAATTGTAATTAATAATTTATCAGCCGGTAATTGCAAAATTTTAGTAATAAATTCAAAAGCATAAAAAATAGCTTCCTCCTTAAAATAATCACCAAAAGAGAAATTACCTAGCATCTCAAAAAAAGTATGATGTCTAGCAGTATAACCAACATTCTCTAAATCATTATGCTTACCCCCTGCACGAACACATTTTTGTGCCGATACTACTCTTTTAAACTTGGGCTGCTCTATAGCAGTAAAATAGTTTTTAAATGGTACCATACCAGCATTTACAAACATTAAGCTCGGATCATCATGCGGAACTAAAGGAGCTGATTGCACGATTTCATGCTGATTTTGAGCAAAATAATCTAAAAATGCAGTTCTTATTTCTGATAATCTCTTAGTCATGCTCTGTTAAAAAATTTGTTAATTTTTGTAAAAATAGCTTATTTTCTGCTTCAGTACCTATAGTTACTCTAATTTTAGTAGGTAAATTATAGGCTTTTACCTTACGCACAAAGATATTTTCTTGCTGTAAATAAGCAACTAATTTATCTACTTGCTCTTCACTAGTAAAATCAAACAATAAAAAATTTGCCACAGAATCATGTATGATTAGCTTTAACTTACTTAGCTCTTCCTTTAAAAATTTTAATTGTGTTTTATTATGCTCAATAGATTTTTGCACAAATTCTTGATCTGCCAAAGCTATAATCGCCATTTCTTGTGCTATCTGATTTAAATTAAAAGGACCTCTAATTCTATTTATAATATCTGCTAACTCCTTAGCCATTACCCCATAACCTATTCTTAAAGCTGCAAGGCCATATATTTTAGAAAAAGTACGAGTTGCTATAACATTTTGATATTTTAAAGCTAAATTAATACCTGACTCATAATCAGTAGCCTCAGCAATATATTCAGCATATGCACCATCAATTACTAACAAAATATCTTCTGGTAATTTGTGTCTTAGAGTCTCTAATTCAGCTTTACTAATGTAGGTACCGGTTGGATTATTAGGGTTAGCAATAAATACTATCCTAGTTTTACTGGTTACTTTTGCTAAAATATTCTTAATATCTGCGGTTAAATTAGTCTCAGCAGCTTTAACCTCTGCTACACCAAAAGATTTAGCATAAATTCCATACATCAAAAAACCATGCTCAGTAGTAATAATTTCATCACCTTCTTTAGTAAAAGCTGAAATTAACAAACCAATTATTTCATCAGAACCGGCACCACAAACAATATTCTCGCTTTTAAATTGAGCTAGATGCTCAATAATTTTTGCTTTTAAAGCAGTAGCATTGCCATCAGGATAGCGATTTAATTCTCTACTCTTGTTAAAAGCTAATTTTACTTGCTCTGAACAACCTAGAGGATTTTCATTAGCTGATAATTTAAGCGCATCTTTACTAGATTCACCCGGTTGATAGGCAGCAATCTCATAGATAGAGTCTTTAATATTTAATTTTTTGAGGTCCATTTTTTATTCCTATTATCTAACTCCTTAACGACATCCAAAATAGTTAAATCTTTGCTATCTAGTAGAATCATTAAATGAAAAATCAAATCGGCTGACTCACTAACTAACCTAGCTTTATCTTCTGCAAGTGCCGCTACTACTACTTCTACTGCCTCTTCTCCCAATTTTTGGCTGATTTTAGGTAAACCCTCTGCCATTAATTCGGCAATATATGAGTTTTCTGGTTGAGTTAATTTGCGTTTTTTAATAATTTCTGTGATTTCATTAAGAAATTCTATTTTTGCCATTCTATGTTTCTTTTTTAATATTTTTTAAAATTAACGATTTTATTTGATAAGCCAAGCATTTTATTACTTCCAGACTATTTTCTAACGGCTATATTATTTGCACTGAGAAAATCTTTTACCTCGGCTACAGAATATTCACCAAAATGAAAAATTGATGCTGCTAATAGTGCCTGCACTTCTCCAGCTATAATAGCTTCTGAAAAATGCTTAATATGCCCGCAACC
>CAXPEK010000019.1:0-7486 GCA_964216065.1 Candidatus Actinomarina sp. | reverse complement strand
TATCTTTATCTAAAGGTCTTATAGTTCTTAAATCTATAACTTCTGCACTAATGCCTTGTTGAGCAAGTTTATCCGCAGCTTCAATTGCTCTTGCAACAGATATTGAAAAAGCTGTAATTGTTACATCTGTTCCTGGTCTGATTATTCTAGCTTTACCTATTTCAATATCTGTTGCAAGAGCAATTGAAGCTGCAGATAAACTTGCTCAACAAGGCATTAGTGCAGAAGTTATAGATTTAAGAACTATAAGACCTTTAGATAAAGATACTATATTAAATTCAGTAAAAAAAACTAACAGAATCATTACAGTAGAAGAAGGTTGGGGTGTAAGTGGTATAGGCTCGGAGATTTGCAGTATTGTTTGCAGCGAAATATTTGATTATCTAGATGCAGAGCCAAAAAAAATATGCGCCAAAGATACACCATTACCATATGCTGCTAATTTAGAAAAACTGGCACTTCCTGCAAGTGATGATATTTTCTACGCTGCATTAGAAATTTGTAATAAAAAATAATTATTTAAAAGGTAAATTATGCCCATAGAAATATTAATGCCTGCTTTATCACCAACTATGAAAGATGGTAATTTAGCTAAGTGGATGAAAAAAGAAGGAGATATAGTTTCTTCTGGTGAGGTAATTGCTGAAATCGAAACTGATAAAGCAACTATGGAAGTGGAAGCTGTGGATGAAGGTAAATTAGGTAAGATTTTAGTTGCAGAAGGCAGTAAAAATGTTGCAGTGAATGAAGTTATAGCCTTATTGCTAGAAGAGGGTGAAGATGAACAAAATTTAGCAAATTATCAAGTCAAGAAGGTAGAAGCTACAGTTGAAAAAACAGAGGTAAAAAAAGCAGAAAAATCTGAGCCTAAAAAGTTAGATCAGCAAAAGCATGAGGTAAAAACACTTGATAATATCAATAAATTAGACGTGCAAAATATTACCATAAGTAAAAAATCAGTTAATATAGCTTCAGGTAATTCTTCGCCAGTAGCTCGTAAAATAGCCCAGCAAAATAATATTTCATTGACTAATATCAAAGGTACAGGACCTAAGGGCAGAGTGGTTAAAAGTGATGTTATGAATTTTTTAAGCCAGCCATCATCTAGTAATATTATTAAGCGTGATGAAGAAGCTTATCAGACATTACCTAATAATAATATAAGGCAGGTAATAGCAGATAGGCTATTACAAGCTAAGCAAACTATTCCGCATTTTTATCTGTCACTTGATTGTAACATTAGTGATTTGTTGAAATTAAGAGTACAATTAAACTCTGCTGCACCTCAAGATGAGTCGGGAAATAAAGCATATCGTATAAGTGTTAATGATATTGTGATAAAGGCAGCAGCTATGTCTTTAAAGAAAGTTCCAGCAGCTAATGCATCTTGGAGTGACGAAGCAATATTACAATATAATAATATTGATATTTCAGTTGCAGTAGCTATTGAAGATGGTTTGATTACGCCAATAATCCATAATGCTGATCAAAAATCTATTTTGACTATTTCTGCAGAAATGAAACAGCTAGCAGCTAAAGCTAAAGCTGGTGCTTTGAGGCCAGAAGAATTTCAAGGAGGTGGTTTTAGTATATCTAATCTTGGTATGTATGGTATCAAGCAATTTAACGCTATAGTAAACCCACCACAAAGTGCAATTTTGGCAGTAGGTTCAGGAGAAAAAAGAGTTATTGTTGAAAATGATGAGTTTAAGGCTGTTGATGTAATGACTGTTTCTTTATCTTGTGATCATCGAGTTGTAGATGGAGCTGTAGGAGCTGAGTTACTAGCTTCTTTTAAATATTACATAGAAAATCCAGCATTATTATTATTATGAGTAAAATAAGATTTTTTGTTTTTTGCTATTTTTTAATTTCTAACCAGCTTTTTGCTAATAGCTATCCAAATATAGAAGGTAAATATTGGTTTAAGTTACAATTAGACAAAGATATATCTTACAAAGATAATTATGATAATACTATTGATAATAGTATGAAATATTCTAACTATTTTTTAGAATATTCACCTAAGTTTAAATTAAATTTAAATAGTCGCAGTTCTATTATTAATAAGTGGAGTTTGCAAAGTTTGAAAAGCCCAGATAATGATAAAAAGAATAGCTTTTTCAATGATGAAGGAATTATTTTAAATGAGCTATATTATCATTATGAGAAAGATGATTTAGCTTTATCTGTTGGTAAATATGAACCAGATTTTGCTCTAGCTTATGATGAATATTTTAATTCTGGCATATGGGGTTCGGATTATGCTGATGAGTATAGAGTGCAAAATAAATTAGGAATTAGGCTTAATGCAAAAATTAACTTAGATGATTATGGTAATCATATTATTTCATTAAATAGTTTTTATAATGATGATACAGAGCTTAGTAAAACTATGCTAACACGTCGTAGACTAGTTGTTCAAGATGTGGGTAAGGCTGGCTCTGCTAAAAGTTTATCATCATATATTTTAGCAATAAGAGGAAAGGACATATATAATATGCCTAACTTTTTTTATAATATTGCTTATAGAAATATAGATGCAGGAAATACAGCTCTGCCAATTTCTGATGAATCAGGATATGCTATTTCTCTTGGCAATAATCAAGAATTTTTTAATGCTCTAAATTTATTTACTTTTGTTGAATATAGTAAAATAAATAATTTTAATTCTACTAACGACAGATTTGGGCCCGAATTTTTTGCTCTTAATTTGCCAGGAAATTATAAGTATTTGACGTTGATGTTGGCCGTAAAATATCAAAATTGGTCTATAAATTTTAATAAATTAACTAAAGACATAGCTATAGCTGGACTTAATAAAGCTCAGCAAGATGAAGTTTCTCTTACTTATGCTATTAAAGATAATCTAGCGGTTAGTATTGGCAGAAAATATGAAAAAGATAATAATCTGACAAAAAAATCTTCTTTTGGTTTAATGTTATTTAACAGTAAATCTTTTTAATTTTCTGTAATTTTTTGATAAATTACCTCAGCAACAGCTTTACTTACCAAAGATTTTATATCACCATTTAGACTAGCGATCTGTTTAACAAATCTAGAAGATATAAATTGCACTTGGTCTGATGCAGGTAAAAAAATAGTTTGAATATTGCTATTTAATTTATTGTTCATACAAGACATTTGAAATTCATATTCAAAATCAGAAATAGCTCTTAATCCTCTGATTAATACAGATATATTGTTTTGTGCTGCAAAGTCAACTAAGAGGCCTGAAAATTTAACAATATTTATTTTTTTGTGGTCTATTTCTGGATATTCTTTAATTGACTTTGTAACTAGATCTTTTCTTTCTGTATGGCTAAATAATGGTTTTTTACTTGGGTTTTCAGCAATAGCAATAGTTAGATCATCAAAAATTTTTGCTGCTCTTTTAATGATATCTAAATGACCTATAGTAATAGGGTCAAATGTACCAGGATAAATGGCTTTCATGTTAAGATTAATTATTAATTTAATCTTATCCTGAAAATATTTTTTTTTCTAGTTTTTACTAAAAAATATTGTGTATCATAGTTTATCTTTCTAGAGTTTTAATTGCTTAATTTGAGGGTTTGAGTAAATGTGTAAAAATGTAATTTATTTTGCATTAGTAGGATTTGTAGTTTTATCTTGCTCTGGGAGAGGAAGAGCTGGTTCTACTGTTGAGAATTATGCAGTATAGGGACATAGAAGAAAAGAGTAACTATGCCCTTGAATATAATAATAGTAATTATCTTGCTTAGTTAAATATATAAATGGCAATAATATAAGGGGTCCGGCTATTAATATAGATCTTTTAATAATGATGAAAATATTGCTAAAAATAATAGACCTGTTACAAACTCTTCTATCATTGCTGCTAAAAATAAAGGAGATAAAGTTTGTGGAAATATAAATGCAAAATCAGTATATTACATACACAAATTAAGAGATAGCTTTAGTAAAGGGAAGAGTTTTTTATTAATTTATGATATATCTTTTTATGTATATAAAGGAAATTTATCGGTTAAGGTACCTTATCCTACATAGCAAGTAATGAGTGAGATTTATTCAAAAACTACGAATTAAATTTTAATGGTAAAAAAGCAAAAATTTAAAACTTCCTTTAATGCAAAATTTTGAAAATAATTTCTCTGGTTCTCTAATTATACAAAAGGGCCTTAATTATAATAATAGGCAAAGTTTTATGATGCTAAAGCTAAATCGTATTTTTTGATTATTTGTTAAAATTATTCTTTAATTCTCTAATTTTTTGATAGATTTCTACATTATAAGCATCAGAGTTTTGGCCAATATTTTTCCGGAGATTGCGGTTTAAGGTCCTCAAAAAAGGGTTGGTATTTAATTCATCTGCTAAAATTGTTGGAACTGAAGGTATATTTTGTTTTCTTAATTTAATAATTTTAGTTTTTTTGGCTATAAGTAAAAGATTTTCTGGTTCTAGAGTTAAGGCAAATTCGATATTTTCAAGAGTATATTCATGACTAAAATAAATTTTAAGTTCAGCTGGTAATTTTTTTATTTTTTCAAGGCTTGCATACATTTCTGCGTAGCTTCCCTCAAATAAATAGCCAGAACCTGAAGAAAATAAAACATCACCACTAAATAAAATCTTTATTTTACTAGCATAATAACCAATATGCCCATTTGTGTGGCCATTTAGTAACAAAATATTAAAATTTACAGCCCCAATTTTTATGTTATCTCCTTCATTTATACCCTTATCAATTTCTGGAATTTTAGCTAATTCTAATCTTGGACCATAAGTTATAGCCTTATATTTATGTTTTAGTTTAGAAACTCCATTTATATGATCATAATGGTGATGGGTAATTAAGATATAGTCTAAAGTTAAATTATTATCTGATAAATAGTTGATAACTATCTCAGCATCTCCTGGGTCAATACAAGCTATTTTCTTGCTTTTAAGACATTTGAAAATAAAGATATAGTTGTCATTTAGTGCAGGTAGAGTGATGATTTCATATTCTAACATTTAAAAATAATTTAATAATTCAGTTATATGTTTTATTTCAATAATTTCGATTTTGAGGTTGGGTGGTTTTTTCTTTAATTTAGGTGTGATTGCACGCTTAAAACCAAGTTTTTCTGCTTCTTGTAATCGCTCAAAGCTTTTATTACTATTTCTAATTTCACCAGAAAGGCCAATTTCACCAAAAACTATAGTTTTATAGGGTAATGCTTGTTGTTTAAGCGTAGAAATTAGGCTTGCTGCAGCTGCTAGGTCAGCGGCTGGTTCGGTAATTTTAAGCCCCCCAGCTACATTAAAATATACTTCATATTGAGCAAAATTAAGCTGGCACTTACTTGATAATACAGCAAGTATAATTGCTAATCTATTATTATCCCAACCATCAACTGCTCTTCTTGGTGTAGCCATATGTGAGTTTGCAATTAATGATTGCAATTCAATTAGAATGGTTCTGCTTCCCTCACTTAAAGGGAAAATTGTGCTACCAATAGACTGTGCATTATATTCATCTAGAAAAATTTCAGAAGGATTGTTAATTTCTTGCAAGCCATCTTTTTGCATTTCAAAAATTGCTAATTCATTGGTGGCACCATATCTATTTTTATGTGAGCGTAATATTCTTAGATTATTTGCTCTGTCTCCTTCAAAATACAAAACAGTATCAACCATATGTTCGACTAATTTTGGTCCTGCTAACTGTCCATCTTTAGTTACATGTCCTATAAGTATAAAGGTAATATTCATTTTTTTAGCTATAGCTGCAAATTCTAATACACTATGCCTTAATTGATTTACAGTTCCCGGTGCAGCTCCCACTTCTTTTAAGTAAGTGGTTTGAATAGAGTCAACCAAAACAACCTGTATTTGTGGATTTTTATATAAGACATTAATAATGTCTATGACATTAGTATCAGTTGTAATATCTATTTTTGCGGTTAATAGATTTAATCTATGAGCTCTTAAATTTATTTGGTTTAGAGATTCTTCTCCTGAAATATACAGGCTATTTATTGCTTGCTGGGATAAATTTGCTAAAACTTGCAGTAAAAGGGTTGATTTTCCTACTCCAGGGTCACCTCCAATTAAAATTAATGAGCCAGTTACTAAGCCACCTCCAAGACAACGATCTAATTCACTTAATTTAGTTGCATATCTTTGATGATTTTCACTATCCTCACCTAATTTCTTAATTGTTAAAACAGAATTGCTAGGGGTAAATTTTTTATTGCTAAAATTAGCTATTTCTATGTTATGATTTTCTTCTATAATGCTATCCCAACTGCCGCATTTGTCGCATTTGCCACTCCATTTTAGACTAGTGAAATTGCAGTTAGTACAAATAAAGAGTGATTTACTTTTTGACATAAATAATAAAATATGTTTCTTATGTTTTTACAACATAATAAATATATAAATATATGCTAGATATTTTAATAAAAAATTTAATCAAACCAATAATAGTAATTACAATATCAGTAGCTATTTCACTTTCATTAACTAAAAGCTATTTACCAAGTAACTCAAACCAAGATTCTAGTGAAGAGTTTGGTGAGTTTCTAACTAAAAATCCTGAAATAATCATAGATTCATTAAATAAATATTATGAAAATCTTGAAGCAAATAAAGACACAGTTCGAGCTGATAATTTGACTAACTATGCAGATGAGCTATTTAATTTTGACTATGATCCATTTATTGGAGATAAAAATGCTCAAATTAGAATTGTAGAATTTTTTGATTATAATTGTGGTTATTGCCGAAAAGTATATCCAGCTATTTTGCAGTTAAATAAGGAATATAAAAATATTAAAATTATTTTTAAAGAAATGCCAATATTAGGTGGAGTTTCTGTAAATAAGTCCAAAGTATCTTTAGCTGCATTTAAATTAAATCCAGAAAAATATCTACAAGCTCATGGTATAATTATGAATAATTCCAACTCGGCAAGCTCAATAGACGCATTAGCTAATTTATTAGTATCTGCAGGATATAATAAGGAGCAATTAATTGCTGCTGCTAATTCAGCTGAAATTTCTGTTGCTATTGACAAAAACAAAGAATTAGCAATGAAATTACAGATATCTGGAACACCAGCTTTTATCGTAGAAGATGAATTTATAGATGGTGCTATTTCTTATGATGGATTAAAGAATATTGTTGATAGTAAGTTAAAATAAGATGAAGAAAAATCAAATCACATTAATTCTAGCAATAGTTTTTTTGGCAATATCTTTAGTAATTTTTCTTAAGGTAAAAACAGATTATAACTATAAGCAAGCTTTACAGGCACAAAATAGTGAAGCTAGTCAGGCTGAAAAAACCAAAACTGAGTTACAAACTGAGCTTTTAGAAGTACAAGAATATGATATAGTTGAGGGAAGTGACTCTGCAGCTATTACTATTATTGAATATGCTTCTTATAGTTGTTCACATTGTGCTACCTTTTATAAGAATCTTTATCCTCAGATTAAAGAAACTTATATTGATACC
>CAXPEK010000018.1:0-6427 GCA_964216065.1 Candidatus Actinomarina sp. | reverse complement strand
GCTTCAGAAAAATATGGTAAAATATCTTTAATATGAATAAAACCTTTAATATTATCCAAATTTTCAATATATAAAGGAATTCTTGTATATCTTTTATTTAGAAAAGTAGTTATAAGATCAGGCAAATTAGAATCTAAATTAAAGGCTTCTATATCCGATCTAGGAACCATTACATCTTCTACAATTGTATCAGTAAAATTAACTGCATTTAGAAGGATTTCTTTTTCTTCTACTCCTATTTTCTCTGATTGATTTTCTGATACAAAGTCTACTATAGTGTCAGACAAAGATGTTTTGTCTTTTTTTCCAAAGAGCAGTTTTATGAAACTTAATTTCTTTTTAATTTTTCGGGGAACACCCGTTTCTCCTGATTCTGCTACCATCCTCATTTTAGTTATTTATAACCTTACTATAACATATTATTTTTAATAATAATATGGATTTTTAATATTAACATCATTTAATATTTTTATTTCTAAATTTTCCATTTCTGTTGCCTCTAACTTATTAGCATGATCATATCCTAATAAGTGAAGAAAACCATGAATAAACATATGTGCTAACTGTGCATCAAAGCTTTTCTGTTGTTCTTTAGCTTCTAATATTATTTTTTCCTCAGAGATAATAATATCACCTAAATATATATTTTTTTCTGTATTTTCTGGCTCAAAGTTAGAGAAGGACAATATATTAGTAGCTTTATCAATTTTTCTATATTTTTTATTTAATGATTTAATATATTTATTATCGGAAATTAATACAGATAATTCAATATTATCATAATTATTAAGAGTTATGATATTATTTTCTATAGCTGGTATTAAACTATCGTGAAAATCATTTTTGATGATAGTTTTAGGATAATCATTTAGTATATCAATATCTATCATTTTAGATTAATGCAGCTGTTAAACTATGCGGCGAGGATTTGAGAATTTTAACCCTCCTTATTTTACCGATTAAGTTTTCTTCATAATTAACAAATACTGGCTGTAAATAAGGGCTTCTACCCATTATTTTATCTCCTTGCTTTCTTTCAAATAATATTTCTAATTCTTGTTCATAAAATGATTTATTAAATTCATATTGTTGTTGATTAAGCAATTTTTGCAATCGTTGTAGCCTTTCAGATTTTTCTTCCTCACTAACTTGCTGATCATATAGCTCCGCTGGAGTACCTGGTCTTGCACTATATTTAAAGGAAAAACAGCCAGAATAATTTATTCTTTCTACTATTTCTAATGTATCAAGAAAATCTTCTTCAGTTTCACCAGGAAAGCCAACTATAAAATCAGAGGAAAAGGCCAAATCTGGTCTTGCTATTCTGAGTTTCTCAATAATTTGAATATACTCCTCTCTGTTATGTTTTCTATTCATAGCTTTCAAAATTTTGTTTGAACCAGATTGAATAGGTAAATGTAAATATGGCATTAATTTACTGCAAGTAGCATGTGCCTCATATAAATCATCATGCATATCACTAGGATGAGATGTTGTATATCTTATGCGCTGTAAGCCATTAATTTCTGAGAGTTTTTGTATTAAAAGCCCTAAATTAAAAACCTTACCTTTACTATCAGCGCCATGATAAGCATTTACATTTTGACCTAGAAGCATTATTTCTTTTGCCCCTGACTCCACCAGCCTTTTAGCTTCATCAATTATATCATTAACTGGTCGTGAGAATTCAGCTCCTCTGGTATAGGGAACTACACAATAAGTACAAAATTTATCGCAACCTTCTTGTATAGATAAAAATGCAGAAATGTTATTATTAACTCTGTTTTGTGGTAATAAATCAAATTTTTCTTCTTCAATAAAATCTAGATTTACTCTATTAAGTTTTTGGTTGTTATTAACTTTACTAACCATTTGGGGCAAGTTGTGATATGATTGTGGTCCTACTACAATATCTACAAATGGAGCTCTTTTAATAATTTCATCTCCCTCAGCTTGTGCAACGCAACCAGCAACTGCTATTACCATTTTTTTTCCAGATGCTTTTAACTCTTCTTTATGAATTCTTATTTTACCTAATTCTGAATATACTTTTTCAGCAGCTTTCTCCCTTATATGACAAGTATTTAAAATAACTAAATCTGCATTGTTAAAATTATCTATTTGGCTATAACCAAATGGAGAAAACAGCTCTTTCATACGATCTGAATCATATGAATTCATCTGACAGCCATAAGTTTTGATATATAATTTTTTATTTACTGACTTTATATTATGCATGTTTTCTTGCGCTTTTAGTTAGTGCTGTGGCATATAACTCTAATCTGTGATCTACGAGTTTATAGCCTAATTTTTTAGCAATTCCAGCTTTTAGGGTCTCTAACTCTTCATTATGAAATTCTATTATTTCACCAGTATTAATGTCAATTAAGTGATCATGATGATCATCTGAAACAAATTCATATCTAGATTTACCATTACCAAAATCATGCTTTTCTATAATACTAGCTTCTTCTAAAAGTTTAATAGTGCGATAAGTGGTAGCTATGCTAATTTTACTATCATTTTGTTTGGCTCTTAAGAAAACCTGATCAACATCTGGATGATCGTCAGAGTCAGCAATAGCTTCTGCTATAATTTTTCTCTGCTCTGTAATTTTGATGTTATTTTCTTTGCAATATTCTTCTAGTCTTTTGGATATTTTTTTTGTCATTATAATATATTATTAAGTTTGTCATATAACATATCAATTTCAAAATCATGACCTACATGATCTATAAATTTACCCTCCTTATTAAGTAAGTAAATGAAACTACTGTGATTTATGGTCAACTTATTTTGACCTATGTCAGCTTTTTGTGCATAGATTTTATAGTTTTCCTTTACAAGGTTGATAGCTTTTTTTGAACCAGTTAAACCCGTAATAGGGGCAGAAAAATTAGCTAAATATTGCTTTAATCTTTCAGGGTTATCACGCTGAGGATCTATAGTAACAAAAATCATATTAAGGTTATCTTTTTGTTTCTTGCTTAATTTATTATATAATAAAGACATGTTATTTAAGCTAGTAGGGCAGATCATATCACAATTAGTAAAGCCAAAAAAAATCAAACTATATTTATTTTTAAAACTATCTAGTGTATTTATTACTCCATATTGATTAGTTAAAGCAAAATCACCACCGATGGCTTCATTATATTCTAATTCTGTATTAGATTTTGAATATATTAAAATGCTGCATAATATAATAATTAATGACAATATTAATAAATATTTAAACTTGATATTTGTTAATTTAATCATAAATAAATTGCTAAATAAGATGGTTAAGTTTATATTTATCGAGCAATAATTATAACACAAAAGAGTTATGAGTAAAGAAGATTTGGAAATGAATAAAATTGCAGCATCAATATTGCTTGCTGGTGTGATTGCAATGTTATCTGCTTTTTTTACTAATATATTATATAGCCCTAATGCTAGTTATCTAGAAGTAAAAAGAGGTTATAAGATTGATATAGTCGAAAATGAAGCTCAAGAAGTAGAAGAAGAATAAATAGATGGTATTAATTTAATAGCAATGGCTGATGCGGCAAAAGGTGAGAAAATAGCCAAAAAATGTGTAGCATGTCATTCATTTGATAAAGATGGGCCTAATAAAGTAGGGCCAGCTTTATGGAACATAGTTGATCGTCCAATTGCATCAGTAGCAGACTATAATTATTCTGAAGCATTAAGCCAAATAAACAAAAATTGGAGCTATGAAGAATTATTTTATTTTATTCAAGCACCTAAAAAATATGCCAAAGGAACAAAAATGTCTTTTGCAGGTATTAAAAAAGGCAAGCAATTGGCTGATTTAATAGCTTATTTGGACCAACAAAAATAATAGTTTAAATAATTCTTGTATATAAGAATATTTATTATTTTAATAAAATTATTTCATGAAAAATTTTTGGTTACTATTTTTTTTAATTATTTTACTTTGCCAAAAATACTCACTAGCTAATCAATATGGTTTATCTCTTACAGATTCTTTAAAATATCCTAGAGATTTCCCTAAATTTTCTTATGTTAATAAAGATGCACCTAAAAAAGGTAGTTTAAATATAGGTGTAGTGGGAAGTTTTGATAGTGTAAATAATAACATATTAATGGGTAGTGCAGCAGATGGGCTTTATTTAACTGGCGATAGCCTTTTTATTAAATCAGTTGAAGAGCTAGCAACAGTTTATAATCTATTAGCAGAATATTTTTATCTTGATCACAAAAATAGCCGTGTAATCTTTAAAATAAGAGATATAGCTAAATGGCATTATGGCAGCAAAATAACTAACCAAGACTTCAGTTTTAGTTACAGATTATTAAAAGAATCTGGCCACCCTTATTATAAAATAATGCTAAATAAGGTTAATAAAATTGAAGAATTAGCCGATAATAAAATAGCTTATTATATAGATAATCTGAAGGATTATGATTTAATTCAAAAAATTGGTTTATTACCAATATTGTCACAAAAATATTATAGTAAAAATAACTTTAACCAAATATCTTTGAAGGCACCTCTTGCAAGTGGTCCTTATAAAATTAAAGAAATAAAAGCAGGCAAATATATTATCTACGAAAAATATAATAATTACTGGGGAAAAGATCTAAATGTTAATATTGGTCGATATAATTTTTTAGAAATTAAATATAGTTATTTTAGAGACTCTAATATTGCTGTGCAAAATTTAAAAGCAGGTAACTATGATCTAAGATATGAAAATATTGCCAAAAATTGGGCTAATAATTATGGAGCTGATTTTCTAGAAAAAATGCATTTCCAAAAATATAAAATAGCGCATAAAATACCAACAGGAATGCAATGTTTTATTTTAAATTTACGCAAAGACAAGTTTAAAGATAAAAAAATACGCGAAGCCCTTAATTTAGCTTTTGACTTTGAATGGACTAATCAAAATTTATTTCATAGTAGCTATGAAAGAAGTAATAGTTTTTTTTCTAACTCACCTTATATCGCAAATAAAAAATTAAATAAAAGGCAAATTAAATATTTAAGTAAATATAAAGCTGAAGATTATCTCTATCAAGAACCATATACACCATTAAAAACACTAGGTGACGGAGATAATAGAAAGAACTTAATTTTGGCACAAAAATTATTAAAAGAGGCAGGTTGGCAGATAAAAAATTTTAAGCTAACTAATGATTTAGGTGAAATATTTACTATGGAATTTCTTATTACCAGCCCTTCATTTCAGAGAGTAATATTGCCCTATATTAAAAATTTAGAAAAACTAGGTATCGAAGCAAAAATTAAAATGGTAGATTTTAGTAATTACCAAAAATCATTAGAAAATTTTAATTTTGATGTAACTATATATGTCTATCCAGGTGTAGTTGTAGCAGGTAATGAACAGATAAATTTTTGGCATTCTAAATATGCTAATTTGAAAGGAGGAAGCAATATTGCTGGCATCAGCAATATATTAATAGATCAAATAGTAGAAGATATTATTGCCACAACTAACTATAAAGAAAAGTCTGATTTAACTAAATTATTAGACAGGGTTTTACGAAATAATATTTATGTTATACCTCATTGGAATATTACTAATCATCGTTTTATCCTAAATCATAAAATTAAAATTACTGATGAATTTCCTCATTATGGCTTAGATACTAACAGCTGGTGGCATCAATAACTAAAATTTAGCAATTACCATTTTTTTATTATAATCAATATTTAAAGCTAAAGCTGTCGTAATTAGTGAAATAATAAGTATAGTCCCACCATATGAAATAAAAGGTAAAGGAGCTCCTACAACCGGAATTAACCCTGTGATCATGGCAATATTTATGAATAAATGTAAAAATAAGAAAGAACATAATCCAGTAATAGTATATTTACTATATAAACAGTTGCATTCTAAAGATATTTTAATTAGACGAGCCAGAATATAACAATAAATTAGCAATACTAAAATACTTCCTATAAAGCCATATTCTTCAGCTATTATAGTGAAAATAAAATCAGTTTCACGTTCTGGTAAAAAATTTAACTGGCCTTGAGTCCCAGACAGGAAACCTTTTCCTGACAAACCACCTGATCCAATAGCAATTTTTGACTGAATTATATTATAGCCTGAACCTAATGGATCACTTTCTGGGTTTAAAAAAGTTAATATTCTCTGTTTTTGATATGATTTAAGATTAGCCCACAAAAATGGAGCTGATATAGCTGTAACCAGAGCCGAAAATATAAATTTCCAAATTCCAACTCCAGCTACGAAGAAAATAACAATAGCAAGTGCAAATAAAATTAATGAAGTACCTAAATCAGGTTGTTTCATAATTAGTAAAACAGGTATTATTACCATTAATATTGGTATAATCAGAAAAATAATATTTTTCATTTTGTAAATATGTAAATTATGAAAATATTTAGCTAAAGCTAATATAAGCG
>CAXPEK010000017.1:0-3929 GCA_964216065.1 Candidatus Actinomarina sp. | reverse complement strand
TAATAAAAAATTTACTGGAAATAAGCAAAGCAATATTTTTTGCTTATGTAGAAGTGGAGCAAGATCACAAAAAGTAGCAGATATATTAGAGTCGCAGGGCTATACAGCAATATATAATTTATTAGATGGATTTGAAGGGGAAATTGATAGTAATCAACAGCGTAGTAATTTATCGGGTTGGAAATTTAATGGTTTACCATGGAGACAAAATTAAAATTTCAAAATAAACATAATTTTTCAGCTAGCTGGCAGCTTTACCTTAGTAGCTTAAAAAGTTATTATGGCGAGTCTGTCTATAATGGTTGGTTTTCTAGTCTAAAACTAATTGTAGAAGAGAGTTCTTCCTTAACTTTTAGCGTAAAATCTCGCTTTATTAAGGAATGGATTATGGTTAATTACTATGATGATTTGGTAGATATTGCTAAAAAATATAAAGCAGATCTTTACAAATTAGATTTAATTGTAAGTTCTGCTGAAGTAACAGAAGAGTTTAGCTCAGAAACAGAGTTTAAATTAACACAACAAAATGTTAATGATAATAATGATGTTTTTTCAACTAAACTAGACCCAAGAGCTAATTTTACTAATTTTATAGTTGGCGAAGAAAATCGTGTTGCCTTTGCTGCTCTGCAATCAATGATTAGCAAAAATCAGTATGTGAATCATATAAATTCAGTGTATATTCATAGTAAAGTGGGTTTGGGTAAAACTCATCTTTTATCTGCGGTAGCTCATGAATTAAATAAGACCGACCAGAAATATATTTTTATTAGCTCAGAGCGTTATGTTTATCATTACAGCAAAGCTGTTGCCAATCAGGATTTAATGTCTTTTAAAGAAATACTATATAATATAGATTATTTTTTATTAGATGATTTGCATTTTATGCAAGGTAAAACTGGAACTCAGCAAGAGTTGGTAAATTTAATAAGTTTTTTGGTAGCTAATGATAAAAAGCTTATTTTTACAGGAGATCGTAAGATTAATGATTATAATAATTTAGATGTTAAGTTAAAATCGGTATTGTCAGGTGGTATGGTAGCGGCCTTAAGTAATGCTGCTAGAGATTTACGAGAAAAAATTATTAGGCATAAAATAATTATTAACAAGTTTTCATTATCTGAAAAAATCATTAATTTTTTGGTAGAGCAAAGTTTCTTTAATTTTAGAGAAATAGAAGGTGCTATAAATAAGATTCTGATTCACCAAAATATTTTAGGAGAAGAAGTAACAATTGATAATGTAGCAGATATAGTAAAAGATTTTGTCACAAAGACTAATTATGCTGAAATTACTCCTGAAAATATTATAAAATTATTATCAAATCACTATAAAATATCAGTTCATGAAATAAAATCTAAAAAGCGGAACAAAGAAATTGTTTATATTCGGGACATTGCTATTTATTTATGTAAAATATTAACTAAATTATCATTAGCTGAAATAGGAAAGGTTTTTGCTAGAGACCATGCTACTATTTTACATTCTTACCGCAAAACCGAAAAGTTAATGAGGACAGATTTGATTATAAAGTTAGAGATTGAAAAAATTACTGAAATGATACACAATTAGTTTTATAAGCTTATATTCATAAATGTGGACAAGGAAAGTAAAAATATTTTAGCAAACAAGCAAGATAACATCCTAGAAGATGATAAAAATAGCATTGAGTTAAAAAAACATGACGTTGCTGATCCTAATATAAAAATAACAGATGATAATGTAGCAGAGATTAATGAGGATCAACTTGCTCAATCTGAATATGCTGAGTTAGATAATTCTTTATTAGATGCTGAAGTTGAATTATCAGATTCTCTCTTAGCTAAAATTTTAAAAAAATTAGGTCTGAAAACCAAAAAGAAAAAAAGAAAAGGTTTATTATACTATAATAATGATTTGGCTCCCACTCTTGGTAATGAAGGATTAGGTATTAGTAGTTTATCTGAGCAAGATATTATCAAAAGAAAATTATTATTTTCTGGGCTTGGAGATAAATTATTGAAACTCTTGCGTAAGGATATAAAATTAAGGAGTGAAATAAAAGAATTATCACAAAATATTAAGGATGAGATTAGTATTTCAGATCAAGTACAAGAAGAAAATTACAATAATATCACAGAGCAGAATGAGCATAGAGATCAACATATAACACAATTAGCTCATGTAATAAATGATTTGGGTATGAATGAAGCAACAGGAAGGTGGGCAGAAGGTTTGTCTGATTCTGCTAATTTAGAAAAAGGTCAGAAAAAACTAGGGCTTGCTAAAGATAAAACGAGTGAAAATAATTTAACAGAACAAGTTGATAGTAAGTGGCAAGATAATCTTGCAAGAGGCGGAGATAATCATAGTAGAGGAATATAAATCTAGCAAATATTAGTTATCAAGCTTGGTACTACAAGTAATTGTTAATTTCATAGTTAATTTTAACAGCTAGGAAGATTGAATTTTACACTAAATTACAAATTGTAATTTTGAATTAGTGCTACTGATCTGACAGTATCATTCCAAATTTCTAAACTCAAACTAATTTAATATGATGGCAAGAAAATATGGTTAATTTTTTATCTTTTAATTATGGTTATCTCAGTTAAAGTAACAGTGAATTTAATAGGTTGTTTATAATAAATGATGCAAAAAGCTTTCTCTCTAATTGAATTATCAATAGTGATAGTCATTATTGCTGTCCTCATAACTATAGGATTAAAATCTTCCGAAATTGTTAAAAATTATGAATTAAAAAGAATAATGGCATTAACAGAAGAATATGGGAATGGGTTTAAAGCTTTTTATCAAATTTACAATGCAGTTCCAGGTGATACCAATAAAGGTTATAATTTATTTGCTGATAATAATTGTATTGATGCAGTTATAGCCTCTAATAAAAAAGGATGTAATGGAGATGGTGATGGTATTATTGATATATCTGAGAGTACTCATAATACTGATCATTATGAGTCTATACTTGCTTTTTACCATTTATTTAAGGCAAAATTAATTGCTTATGATAATAATAATGATTTGAATATTGCTAATTTATCAGGAAATAATAACATTTCATCTTGTAATAATAAAATAGTTTTTAATAGTGAAGTAAATGTTCCTGCGTTAGGCTTGAGAAATTCTCTGCTGCTACTATATAAATTATCAGTTAATGATATGTCTTTATTAGTTTCTTCTGGTTTAGCTTGTAATATCTCAGATTTTTCTGGTGTGTTTACGGTAGAAGAATTATTATCATTAGAAAGAAAATATGATGATAATCTACCTGAATCAGGTATGATTCAAACTTTAGCTAATTCTACAGTTGGATCTAGCAATTTATGTTTTAATGGTGAAGACTATAATTTAGCATTAGCAAAAGTAAAATCTTGTAATTTGATATATAATTTTAGTGCAGCTCATGAAATAGGGAATGAGTTCTAACTATTTGTTATATTATAAAGTGGCCATCTAGCTTTTGGTTTAAAGTCTAGCTTAGATAAATTGCCTATTTTATAATTTTCAAGACCAGCAAATGCAATCATTACTGCATTATCGGTGCAATATTTAGGGCTAGGACAATGTAATGTAACATTATGTTTGTCACAGCATGATTCTAGTTTTTTTCTAATGTAATTATTAGCAGCAACTCCACCAGAAAAAACTAGGTTTATTTTATGGTGATTTTGGCTAATTTGAAATTTTTTAATAGCTAATTCAATTCTATTAATTATTTGCTTACTTATTACATATTGAAAACTAGCTGCTATATCAGCTTTTTGTTTTTGCTTTATATTAGCAAATTCTGCTATTAAATAGCGTGTTGCAGTTTTTAGGCCAGATAGTGAGAAATTACAATTTTCATGATTTAACATACTAATAGGTAGTTTATAGCTTAATTCATTTCCTGCTTGTGCTAATTGCTCAATTTGAGGACCACCTGGGTA
>CAXPEK010000016.1:0-2539 GCA_964216065.1 Candidatus Actinomarina sp. | reverse complement strand
CGCACTTGTAATGTAACTTCAGTCATGCTTCCATTATTATAGGTAATCTCAGCTTTTATATGGCCTAATGGGGTGATTTTATCTAAGTTGTTAATATTAATAGTTTCTGTGCCATCTAACTCTAATGATTTGCGATTGGTGCCAGCTTCAAATACTAAAGGTAAAACTCCCATACCTACTAGATTAGAGCGGTGAATACGTTCAAAGCTTTCAGCTATTACTGCTTTAACTCCAAGTAGTAAAGTTCCTTTAGCAGCCCAATCTCTGGAAGATCCTGTACCATATTCTTTACCGGCAATAATCACTAAATCTGTATTATTTAATTTATACTGCATAGCAGCATCATATATGTTAGTCTCACAACCAGCAAAAATAGTATAGCCACCTTCTTTTCCTTTAAGCATTTCGTTTTTAATCCTGATATTAGCAAAAGTTCCACGCATCATAACTTCATGATTACCTCTTCTTGAGCCGTAAGAATTAAAATCTTCAGGAGCAACGCCCTTCAAAGCTAAATATTCTGCAGCTGGGCTGTTACCTGCAATAGAACCAGCAGGAGAAATGTGATCTGTAGTTATAGAATCACCAAATAAGGCCAAAATTTTTGCATCTTTGATCTGAGTTAACTCTGTTTTAGCGGCAAAAAAAGGTGGGTTTTGAATATAAGTACTATGTTTATTCCATTGATAAGTCTCACTTTGCTTGATTTTGATAGCTTGCCAACCAGCTTCACCAGCAAAGACGGATTGATATTTTTCAATAAACATCTCACGTGATAAGCAAGAATTAACAGCTTCATTGATTTCTTGGTTACTTGGCCAAATATCTTTTAAAAATACTGCTTTACCTGCTTGGTCGTAACCCAAAACTTCTGTGGTTATATCTTTGGTAATATTACCCAAAATACTATAAGCTACTACTAGAGGAGGAGAAGCTAAATAATTTGATTTAGTCAGAGGATGTACTCTTCCTTCAAAATTACGGTTGCCTGATAAAACAGAAACTACATGTAAATTATTATCCTTAATTTTTTCAGTGATCTCAGGAAGTAAAGGACCAGAATTACAAATACAAGTAGTACAACCATAGCCAACAATATTAAAGCCAAACTTATCTAAATATTTTTGCAGGCCTGATTTTTTGTAGTATTCTGCTACAACTTGTGATCCTGGTCCTAATGAAGTTTTAACATATGATTTAGGTTTAAGACCTCTTTCCAGAGCTTTTTTAGCAACTAATGCTGCTGCTAACATAACCGAAGGATTAGAAGTATTAGTACATGAAGTTATAGCCGCAATCACTATGGAACCATTTTTCAGTTTATCCGAGCTATTTTGTAAAGAAATTTCTTGATTGTAATCTAAACTGCCAGCATTTTCTTGAAAATTATGGGCAATATCTGTTAATTTTACTAGATCTTGAGGTCTTTTTGGTCCTGCTAAACTAGCAGTAACTTCACTTAAATCTAAATTAATATTTTCACTATATTTTGCAGTTATATTATTACGCCATAATTTATTAATTTGGGCATATTCTCTTACTATATCGATTTGTTCTTCTGATCTGCCACTTAAAAATAAATAGGACAGACTTTCTTCATCAATAGGAAAATAACCACAAGTAGAACCAAATTCTGGGGACATATTGGCAATGGTCGCTCGATCGGCAACAGATAAATGATCTAAGGCTGTACCATAAAATTCTACAAATTTTCCGACTACACCTTTTGCTCTTAATTTTTGGGTTATAGTTAGAACTAAATCTGTTGCGGTAATTCCTTCAGCTAATTTACCAGTTAAATTAAAGCCAACTACATCAGGAATTAACATAGAAATAGCTTTGCCTAGCATAGCTGCTTCAGCCTCAATACCTCCAACACCCCAGCCTAAAACTCCTATACCATTTATCATAGTAGTGTGAGAATCTGTGCCAACTAATGTATCTGGTATTAAAAAATTTTTACCAGAAATTTCTTTCTGCGTAACAACAGAAGCTAAATATTCTAAATTAACTTGGTGGCATATACCAGTACCTGGCGGTACAGCTCGGAAATTAGCAAAAGCATTTTGCCCCCATTTTAAGAATTCATATCTTTCATAATTTCTTTGAATCTCTAATTTGGTGTTTTCGGCCAAAGCTGAATTACTAGCATATTTATCTACTTGAACTGAATGATCAATAACTAAATCAACTGGCGATATAGGATTGATTTTTCTAGGGTCGCCGCCATTTTGACGAACCGCGTGGCGCATTGCTGCTAAATCTACTACAGCAGGAACTCCTGTAAAATCTTGCATTAAAATACGGGCAGGGTAATAAAAAATTTCTGCACTATTATGAGATTCTTTAAGCCATAATTTAAATTTTGTAACAACTTCTTCAGATTCTCGTAAATTAGCAGCATTTCGTAAAGAATTTTCCAGTAAGATTTTAAGGGTTAAAGGCAAATTATCTAATTCTAGCTTGTATTCGCTAGCAACTTTGAGCAAGTCAAAGTAAAAATATTCTTTTTTATTTATTTTTAGTGAAGAAATTAATT
>CAXPEK010000015.1:0-6109 GCA_964216065.1 Candidatus Actinomarina sp. | reverse complement strand
GGCAATTTTTGATCTATTAATCCAAGATATGATACTTGATATAAAAATAAAGATGAACAAAATAAAGATGAACAATCTTAATAATGCTATATATTCCATAATTTTTTAGTTAGTTATGTTAATTAATTTGTTGCCGCGCTAGAGCTATTTCTTTTACTGATACATAATCTACTTTTCCTGTGCCGAGTAATGGTATTGCATCTACATTTATAATTACTTTGGGAATAGCAAGATCCATTATGCCATTTGCCTTAACATATTGCGAAATCTCAGTAACTTTTGCTGATATATTGGTAGTTACTAAAATTAATTTTTCTCCTTTTTGCTTATCTGGAATAGTGGTAATAGCATGAGAATAGTCTGGCCATAAATTATTTAAATATTCTTCTACTGATGCGAGAGAAACCATCTCACCTGCAATCTTAGCAAAACGCTTTGCTCGACCTTTTATACTGATATAGCCTTCTTCATCAATAGATACTATATCACCCGTATCATACCAACCATCTTTTGGCTCTACTAGAACCCCAGGCTTATCAGATAGAAAATAGCCTTTCATTATATTTTCTCCCTTAACCAATAATTTTTTACCATCTTTGATATCAGCTATTTTTTCTAATTTATATTCTATGCCAGGCATCAAGCGTCCTACAGTGCCTGCTTTATTATGCATAGGAGTATTGGTGGAAATTGCGGGTGCCGTTTCAGTTGCTCCGTAACCTTCAAAAATTCTAACACCAAATTTATCTATCCATATTTGCCTAACTTCCTTATCTAATTTCTCAGCACCAGCAAATACATAGCGAATACTATAAAAATCGTAGTTATTTGCAGATTTAGCGTAACCAGCTAGAAAGCTATTGGTTCCAAAAAGAATAGTTGCTCCTATGCTATATGATAATTCTGGTATAACACGATAATGAAGAGGGGATGGGTAAAAGAAGGTTTTTATCCCGGATAATAATGGTAATAATGTCCCAGCCGTAAGCCCAAAAGAATGAAATATTGGCAAAGCGTTCAATACTATATCTTTGCTACTAAAATCAACTCTAGATGCTAGCTGAAAGCGATTAGCTTGTAGATTAGCATGGCTTAACACTACTGCTTTTGGCACTCCTTCAGATCCAGAAGTAAATAATATTACAGCAGGATCATTCGGCTCAGATTTATTAATTCTTTTAAAAAAATAGTTAGCAAATTGCGACCTAAACAAAGCCTTTGCTTTGAGAACTATACTAGTATCTTTAGCTAATTCTTCTAAATAAATTATTTTTATACTATTTTTCTGCATTGCAGTTACTACAGACTCCAAGTTT
Source organism: Candidatus Actinomarina sp. (assembly GCA_964216065.1). Classification (GTDB taxonomy): domain Bacteria; phylum Pseudomonadota; class Alphaproteobacteria; order Rickettsiales; family JABIRX01; genus JABIRX01. Next base: position 4,793 of record CAXPEK010000015.1, on the reverse strand, counting down.
GCTGATTCAATAAATTTCTTTGCAGTATATACAGTTTTTACTTTTGCTGTCTTGCAAGCAGATATAATATTTTTACTACCTGAAGCAAAATTTAACATTGCTGGAACTCTTCCATATGCTTGCATAGCACAAAATACTAAGATAGAGGAAGCCATGTTAGGCAGCATAAAGCCAAGATATTCGCCTTCTTTGCTGTTCTTAGCTATTTTCTCTCCTAGCAAGAAAGAACCTGTGATTAATTTATTATAGTTAATCGGCTTATACTCAATATCTAAGATAACTTGATGTTTTCCTCCATGAATTTGTCTTGCTTCGATCATAGATTGAAATAATGTTTTCTTGTATTCAGAGCTACTAAACATCATGTTAGTCATGATATCATAAACTTTCTCTGCATTGGCAGCCCTTTTTTCACGTCCTGAAAGATTTTTATCTAAGTTCAATTTTAATGGTGGAAGAATAGTAAGAGTAATCTGAGGAAACCACCTTATTCTCACTATGTTTTTTAAATATGAAAAAGGTGAATATTGCGCTCCGTCAATTCTGATTGGTAATATTGTAGCATCAGATTTTTCAGCTATCATACCTGGCCCTTCATAGATTTTCATTAAAGAACCAGTTACAGTAATTCTACCCTCAGGAAATATAACACATTTTTTATTCTTTTTTACCTCTGAAATAAGCGACTTAATTGTCATAGGGTTGGTAGGATCAACAGGATAGCTATCTACCAGTAATAATAATGGCTTCATCCACCATTTTTTTGCTATTAAGCTATTAACTGCAAAAATAGGCTTATCCTCTAGAAAAACAGCGATTAATAATGCATCTAGCAAGGATAAGTGATTTGATATAATTACAACTCTTTTTCCGGCCTTATTGTAATTCTCTAAACCTCTCACTTCTAGTTTATAAAGCTTTGTTAGTAAAAGTTTTAATAAAATCTTAAGCATTTTGTAACCTTTGTTTAACTATGTTATTTATAATAAAATAAATTAAAATATTCACTATACCTATTATTAGGAATATTTGATTTATACTAAATGAAAAAGAAAATAATAGAGCAATAATTATACTACCTGCCACCATAAAAAGAGCATTCATTATATTGTTACTGGCAATAATACGAGAAAGATATTTTTTATCAGAGCGATGCTGCATTATCGCATAAAGAGGAACTATGTAAATACCTGAAGAAATAGCTAATAATAACAAACTTACTATTATAAATGAAGCATAAATACTACTAGTTAAAAACTCTACTACTCCTAGCAGCTGATTTTCTGTTGTATTATTCTGATAAAAATTACTCGATATACAAAATAAAATGATCGAAATAGTTATGCCCATGCAGCCAAATGGTACCAGACCTCCATTAATTTTATCCTTCAATAGTTTACTACAAGTAGTAGAGCCTATAGCTATGCCTATTGAAAAAACAGACAAAAATAATGTTACTAGTTGTTCATTACCATTTAACATTTCCTTAGTATAAGTAGGAAATTGGGTTAAGAAGCTACTACCGACAAACCAGAACCAGGAAATTCCTATTATAGATAGCCAGACCGTATATTCCTTTTTTGCGTACTGGATAATTTTGTAAGTTTCGTGTAGAATATTCCAGTTTATTTTTGCCGTTTCATCACTTATAGGTGTGTGAGGTATATAGCGACTAGCTAGCCAGCCCAATAATGACAATAATATTAATATTACCGAAATCAACTCTATTCCATATGCACTTCTAATTACTAATCCACCAGTAATTGTGCCAAGCAAAATTGATAGGAATGTACCTCCCTCAATTAAGCCATTGCCTGCAACTAATTCATTTTCTTTCAAATGAATTGGCAGAAGGCTATATTTTAGTGGCCCAAAAAATGTTGACTGAACCCCCATGCAAAATAATATTATTAACAATAAATGTATATTTTGATTTAAATAAGCAATTGCACAAAAAAACATTAATAAGATCTCAACTTGTTTGATTTTTTGTACTAATTTTGATTTTTCATACTTATCTGCTAATTGTCCAGCAATGCTCGAAAATAAAAAGAATGGTAAAATAAACAAGCCCGCTGCTATAGAAAGCATAATTGCTGGATCTAGAGAAATTCTATCAGATATATCATAAGTTAACCATATTAGTAATGCGTTTTTGAAGGCATTATCATTAAATGCCCCAAAGAATTGAGTAATAAATAAAGGCAAAAATCTGGAGGATTTAAATAATTTAATTTGTTGCATAATGTTAATTCTTAATTATCTGCACTTTTAAAAGAACCATTCCTTAAAAAATATACTGTTTGTTTTTGGACCTCTTGGTTTGATGGAAAAAAAGTATGGGATGCCTTCACTACTATATGAGATTTTGCATCAGGTAATTTTGTGCTTTCAATAGATACTTTCCCATCATCTTTGCCTTTTATTATTAGAAAGGATGAAATAGGATCAATAGTACTGCTTCCTGCAATTATTCCTAATTCATAATTAATATCCTTAAATAAATGCTTTATTTCTTTTTGGTCAGTTACTAACTGTTGTCCTGCTGGCCCGTATATTTTTTTATATAACCAATTATTCTTAAGTTTATCTGCTACTTCACTCCCATGATTGGGCGGTGCTAACTGCACAACCTTTCCTAAATTATTATAGTGATATTTTGAAAGAATAACCCTTATAAGCAAACCTCCCATTGAATATCCAACAAAATGAACAGTTTGGTCTTTTGTAATGTTTTGAGGAATTTTATTATGAATGATATCTGCGAGCTCTGCTAAATTATGCTTAGTTGAAGGGTAATCAATATTTATTACAGCAAAATTTTTTGCCTCAAGATACTGTTCTAGCTTTTGCATATGCTTACTTGAGCGAGCAATTCCATGTAATAATACTACATGATCTTTGTGGTTATGGTTAGATGATCCTGAATAAGCAAGATTTAAAGGAGAGAAAAATAATATTAATGTAAAAAAAGATTTATAAAGCATGTTTCTTTGATAAATTATCCTCTATTAATAGAGTTACACAATTGAAGAATATAAGCAATATTTTTCAATATGTGCTGCTCTGCTTCATCAGAAAGTATGGACTAAAAGAGCTTTGATGATCAATTTAAAAGTGTAGATAATTTTATTTTGATGATAAAGATAGTTTAATTTACAACTAAAACAAATAATTTTATGTTAAATTAATTTTAATATCCTCTTGAAATCAAAGATTTAATCATTATATCAAAATAAAATATTTAAATAAAAATAGGTATAAAATGGCAAAAATAATAGGAATTGACTTAGGAACCACAAATTCATGTGTAGCTGTAATGGAAGGCTCTAACCCTAAAGTCATTGAAAATTCTGAAGGTGCAAGAACAACTCCCTCAATAGTGGCTTTTACAGATAAAGAAGAATTAGTAGGAGCGCCGGCTAAAAGACAAGCTGTGACTAATCCTGAAAATACAATTTTTGCAGTAAAAAGATTAATTGGACGCCGTTACGATGATCCTTTAACTGAAAAAGATAAAAAAATTGTCCCTTATAAAATTGTCAAAGCATCAAATGGTGATGCCTGGGTTGAAACTAGAGGAAAGAAATTATCTCCTAGCCAAATTAGTGCGAGTACTTTAAGAAAAATGAAGGAAACCGCTGAAAGCTACTTGGGAGAAAGTGTCTCTAAGGCAGTAATCACCGTTCCTGCTTATTTTAACGACGCACAGAGGCAAGCTACTAAAGATGCTGGAAAAATAGCAGGTCTGGAAGTTGAAAGAATTATCAATGAACCAACTGCAGCTGCTTTAGCTTATGGTTTAGATAAAAATGAAGGTAAAACTATTGTAGTATATGATCTTGGTGGTGGTACTTTTGACGTATCTATTTTAGAAATAGGCGATGGTGTATTTGAAGTAAAAGCAACTAATGGTGATACATTTTTAGGCGGTGAAGACTTTGATATGCGTATTTTAAATTATCTAATTGACGAATTTAAAAAAGCCCAATCTTTTGATTTAACTCAAGATCCTCTTGCCCTACAAAGACTTAAGGAAGCAGCTGAAAAAGCAAAAATAGAATTATCTTCATCGCAAGAAACTGATATTAACTTACCATATATTACAGCTGATAGTACTGGCCCTAAACACTTAAATATAAAATTAACTAGATCTAAATTAGAACAGTTAGTAGAAGAGCTAATTGAACGTACTATTGAGCCATGTAAAAAGGCTTTGCGTGATGCTGATATGGATAAAAGCGAAATCGCTGATGTAATTTTAGTAGGAGGCATGACTAGAATGCCAAAAGTACAAGAAAAAGTACAAGAATTTTTTGGTAAAGAACCACATAAAGGTGTTAACCCTGATGAAGTGGTTGCTTTGGGAGCTGCAGTGCAAGCTGGTGTTTTACAAGGCGATGTAAAAGATTTGTTATTACTAGATGTAACCCCATTGTCACTTGGTTTAGAAACTATGGGAGGAGTTATGACTAAAATTATCGAAAGAAATACCACTATACCTACAACTAAGAGTCAGGTTTTTTCTACTGCTGAAGATAATCAAACAGCTGTAACTATTAGAGTTTTTCAAGGTGAAAGAGAAATGGCTGGAGATAATAAATTATTAGGTCAATTTAACTTAGAAGGTATTGCACCTGCTCCTAGAGGCATGCCACAAATTGAAGTTTCTTTTGATATTGATGCTAATGGTATTGTAAGCGTATCAGCTAAAGATAAAGCAACTGGTAAAGAGCAAAAAATTACCATTCAAGCTTCTGGAGGTTTATCTGACGCGGACATCGAAAAAATGG
>CAXPEK010000014.1:0-3495 GCA_964216065.1 Candidatus Actinomarina sp. | reverse complement strand
GAAAGGTGGTGATCCATCTATTTTTGCTCACTTATATGAAGAAGTTGATGTAGCAAGAAGCCTAGATATTCCATATCAGATTGTTCCCGGAGTGAGTGCTGCATCAGGTGCATCTGCTTATAGTGCTATTCCTTTGACGGCAAGAAATATTGCTGTTTCAGTTAGATTTTTGACTCTTTATAAAAAAAACAAATTTAATCAAGAATATTGGCAAGATCTGGCTAAAACCAGAGATACTTTGGTGTTTTATATGTCTTCAAAAATGGCTGAGTTCATTGCAAAATCATTGGTTAGATATGGTAAAGATTTAACTACTTTAATTGCAGTTATTGAGCAAGCTACTACTCCTTATCAAAAAACTTATATTTCAAATTTGGCAGAATTTAAGCAACAAGAATTTATTTCACCTGCCTTAATAATAATAGGTGATGTGGTTAAATTTGCTAAAGAATATGCATATAAGGACGAATCACAAATTGGAGAATATTTTAACAAATTAACAAAAATAGCAAATGTATAACTGGCAAGAAAAATTATTACAAATATCCCAGAAAGATGGGGTTACATTTTCTAGTAGCTTTAGTTTGGAAGATCAAATTATTACTGATTTTATTGCGAAAAACAAGCTTCAGATAGAAATTTTTACAATTGATACAGGAAGGTTGTTTAATGAAACTTACGAGATTTGGCAACAGACCTTAGATAAATATAATATAAAAATAAAAGCTTATTATCCAAATAGCAAAAATTTACAAAAATTTCTTACCAAAGAAGGGATAAATCCATTTTATAACTCTAAAGATCTAAGATTGAGCTGCTGTAATATAAGAAAAGTTGCACCATTACATAAAGCATTAATTGGTAAATCAATGTGGATTAGTGGTTTAAGAGCTGGTCATGCTAGTAATAGAAATAAGAAATCTTATTTCGAATATGATGAGAAACTGCAAATTAATAAATTTTATCCATTGCTAAAGTTAGAACTAAAAGAGATTTGGCAATATATAAGGTTAAATAATATTCCTTATAATTCTTTATATGATAAGGGATTTGAATCAATTGGATGCGCTCCATGTACTCACCCTGGCATTGGTAGGGAGGGCAGATGGTGGTGGGAAAAAGGCCATAAGGAATGTGGTATACATATTATTAATGGAAAAATTATAAGAAATGTTAAGTGAAAATAAAAAACAAGCTCTAGATAGGTTTTTGTTGGATTTATCTAAAGAGCAAATTATTTGGGTTAATGGATATTTAGCTGGGAAAATTGACTTGCCAATACAAGAATCAGTACAGTCTTTGAAAGCAAATATTGATAAATTAACTATTCTTTATGCGACTGAAACCGGTAATTCTAAAAAAATTGCCATGGATTTAAATAAGAAAATTAAGCTGCTTAAGTTAACTACAAATTTAAAGGCAATTGAGCAATATAATTGGAATAATTTATGCAAAGAAGAATATTTAGTGTTTATTACTTCTACACATGGTGAGGGAGACTTACCAGAAGTGGCTAAAGAATTTTGGGCTTTCTTACTAAGAGAAACACCAAATTTATCTAAATTAAAATATACAATATTGTCACTTGGAGATTCAAATTATCCAAAATTTTGTGAAGCTGGAAAATTACTCGATAGTAAATTTAAGGATCTTGGTGCAACAGCATGGTTGTCAACCAAAGAGCTGGATTTAGATTTTGTCGATTATATAGATTATTGGTATAATAATATTATTAATCTTGTGACCAAACCGGTTAAGAAAAATCATATTGGTAAAATTAAGTCTAATATTATTTTAAATGATGAAGGTTCAAATAAGGAAATTCATCATATTGAAATAGAGACTAATGCAAGATATCAGCCGGGTGATGCTATTGGCATAAAAATAGGTGATAATGCACCAAGACTATATTCTATTGCTTCTTCTTTAGATATATATGAAGGAGAAATTCATTTAACGGTTAAGAAGGTAGAAGATGGACTATGTTCTGTATATTTAGCTGAGCTTAAGCCAGGTCAAGAAGTGGAATTTTATGTTTCACCTAATAATTTGTTTAGATTGCCGCAGGGTGATAAAGATATAATTATGGTCGGAGCTGGTACGGGTATTGCTCCATTTAGAGCTTTTTTAAATCAAAGAGATTCAGATGGTTCTATTGCTAAAAATTGGTTATTTTTTGGGGAACAATATTCTCATTTAGATTTTTTATATCAAACAGAACTACAAGATTATTTAGCAGCAGGATTACTTGCCAAACTCACTCTTGCTTTCTCGCGTGATCAGCAGGAGAAGATTTATATACAGCATAAAATAAAAGAAAATGCTAGTGAGATAAAAGATTGGTTAGAAAATGGTGCTTATTTTTATATTTGTGGTGATAAGTCAGGAATGGCTGCAGCGGTTGAAGAGGTATTGATTGATATAATAGGGCAAGAATTTTTGGATCAATTAATTGAAAAAAACAGATATTTAAAAGATGTATATTAGTTATGACAGAGAAAATAAAGAAAAATAGTAATTATTTGCGTGGTGATTTAGCACAAGATTTACAAAATAAGGTCACAGGAAGTCTTACTTCTGATCATCACCAATTAATTAAATTTCATGGAATTTATGAGCAGGATAATCGTGACCGCAGACAAATTCGCATGCAAAAGAAGTTAGAAAAAGATTATTCATTTATGATTCGCTTAAGGATTCCGGGAGGTAGAATTAAAGCTAAACAGTGGATAGGAATTAATCAAGTAGCAGATTTACATTCAAATGGCGCTATAAAAATTACTACAAGACAAACCGTACAATTACATGGAGTAATAAAATCTAAGCTAAAACCTACAGTGCAATATTTTAATAAGTTTGAGCTTGACTCAATTGCTGCATGTGGTGATGTAAATCGTAATGTTATTGCATCTTGCTATGGTAATGATTTAAATGAATTATATGAATTAGCAGTAAAAATAAGTGCAGAGTTTTTGCCTAAAACTAATGCTTATAAAGAAGTTTGGTTAGATGGAGAAAAAATACCAAAAGATGAAGAACCAATCTATGGTGATGCGTATTTACCTCGTAAGTTTAAAATAGCTATTGCCAGTCCGCCATATAATGATGTAGATGTTTATGCACATGATATTGGGTTAGTAAAGGTGGCAGATGGTTACAATATCATTGTGGGTGGCGGTATGGGCATGACTCATGGTAATATTGATACTTATCCTAGGCTAGGAACTTTAATTGGTTTTGCTCACAAGTTTCAGATAATTGAAGTAGTTAAACAGATCATTCTCATTCAAAGAGATAATGGTAATCGAGAAAATCGTAAACTTGCAAGATTAAAATATACTATAGATAAATATGGTCTTGATTGGTTTATAGATGAATTGCAAAAAAAATCTGGCTTTAATTTGCAAAAAGCTAAGGAATTTTCTTTTACTAAAAGGTCGGACCAAATAGGTTGGTATGATAATAAATTTACTCTATTTGTTGAAAATGGTCGAG
>CAXPEK010000013.1:0-2079 GCA_964216065.1 Candidatus Actinomarina sp. | reverse complement strand
AAGGTCAATTATAAAACTAAAATAGTATTATTACCAGTAGCAGAAGTTGTAGCGCCACATACTTTAAGAGAAGAACAAAGAAGAGATGAACCAGATAGAAGTACAGGAAAATCATTTTAAATTAGTATCTTGCATGTTAAGGAATATATTTAATACTAATTTACAATTGTCGCATAATATATATTATGGAAACAAAGTGATAGTGGTAATATGTAAGTGGTAAATTTTGTTTTATATTAATAGTTAATGTTATTGTGGTTTTATCATACTAATAAACATAGCCAAATATATAGGAAGGCTTAATTATTAAAGCAAATAAAAAGAATTAAAATTATATGAAAGTTTTTGAGTTATTTGATGGTGCGGACGAGAAGATTTGAACTTCCACTTTCTTTTGAAAACAGCGACCTCAACGCTGCGCGTCTACCAATTCCGCCACGCCCGCTTTTATTTTATAAAATAATTCAAAAATTAATTTTAGCATATATTATAATAAATATTGTAAATATAAATTAAAATTATGAGTAATAAAGCATCAACACCCATGATGCAGCAATATTTAGAGCTTAAAGAGAAATATCAAGATTATTTGCTTTTCTACCGTATGGGCGATTTTTATGAGATGTTTTTTGATGACGCAAAAATTGCAGCTAAAACTCTTGATATTGCTTTAACTAAAAGAGGTAAAGAAAAAGAACAAGATGTACCAATGTGTGGCGTTCCGTATCATTCTTATGAAGGCTATCTTGAAAAATTAATCAAAGCTGGTTTTAGAGTAGCTATTTGCGAGCAAGTAGAAACAGCAGAAGATGCTAAAAAAAGAGGCTATAAATCAGTAGTTAAAAGAGATGTAGTTAGAGTTGTTACAGCTGGAACTTTGACCGAAGAAAATCTTTTAAAGGTTAATCAAGAAAATTATTTATTAGCAATAGTAAGAATAAAAGAAGATATAGCTCTTGCTTATCTTGATATTTCTACGGCAAAATTTTATTTTGAGACATGTAATTTAAGCGATTTGGAAACTAATATCCAAATTATTAATCCAGCTGAAATCATTGTTGCTGATAGCTTGCTTTTAGCCGAAGAAACTAAATTTCTTATGGAGGAATACAAAGACATTATAGTTAATTTTCCATGTAGTTATTTTAACGCTAAGAAAAATACCACTATAATAAAGGAGTACTACAAAGTTAGTTTTTTAGACTCATTTGGCACGCTATCTGATGCAGCAATTGGAGCAATAGGTTCCCTACTCTCTTATATAGAGCTGACACAAAAAAGTAAATTACCTAATCTTATTTATCCTCAAAAAATTACTAAAAATGATTTTTTGCAAATTGACAAAGCTAGTTTAGCTAGTTTAGAAATTTTTACTAATAAATATGACCGCAAAGCTTCCCTACTCGCTATCATAGATAAAAGTTCAACTGCTAGTGGCGCTCGTGAGTTAAGAAGAGTTTTAGCATATCCTCTGACTAATTTAGAAAAAATAAATAACAGATTAGAGAAGGTTTCGTTTTTTTATCAAAATCCAGATTTATTAGATGAGGTTAAAACATATTTGCAAAATTTTCCTGATTTAGAAAGAGCTATAAATAAATTATTACTATCTAGAGGTGGTCCAAGAGATTTTTTGATTGTGGTAAATGCCCTGAAAATTTTATGTGCTTTAAAAAGCTATTTTACTAGCAATATGCAGAAGTATGAGCATAATTTTGCTAAATTAATTGCTGATATACCAGATTTGACCTTTTTATATGAAGAATTAAATGTTTTTAGAGATTCTCCTCCTCTGTTATGCAGAGATGGTAACTTTATTAATAACCAAGTCAATGAACAGTTAGATTATCAAAGAAGTTTAAGAGTTAATTCGAATGGATTAATCGCTAAATTAGAAGATAAATACCGAAGCAAAACCCAAATAGCTAAACTAAAAATTCGTTCAACAAATATTTTAGGTTATTACATAGAGATTCCTAGTAACCTAGCAGCTAATATTGACAAAGAATATTTTTCACATAAACAAACATTGGCAAATAATACAAGGTTTGTAACGGAAGAATTAAATATTTTACAAGC
>CAXPEK010000012.1:0-5966 GCA_964216065.1 Candidatus Actinomarina sp. | reverse complement strand
AAATATTAATAAATTCTGAAAATAAAATTAATGCTGAAGAAATAAGTAATAAATTAAAAATTAAACCACCTTTTATAATCATAAAAAGAGTGATAGGTATTAGAATAATAGCCGAAATAAATCTTTTTTTATAAGGTAAATCGAATTTCATAAGTTTAACCTGCTCCAAATCTTCTTTCTCGTCTAGCATAATCCTTTAATGCAAAATGTAACTCTTTTTTATCAAAATCTGGCCATAATTTTTTGGAAAAATAAAATTCAGAATATGCTAATTGCCATAACAGGAAATTACTTAAACGATATTCTCCACTTGTTCTAATAAGAAGGTCAGGGTCGGGAATATCTTTCGTATATAAATATTTAGCAATAATTTCTTTGTTAATTTCTGTAATATGGCTCTTTTTATAGTCTTCAGCTATACTCCTAACCGCCATAGTAATCTCCTCTCTACCACCATAACTAAGTGCTACATTTAGGTTTAAGCCACTAGATGATTTAGTTTTCACAACTAAATCATCTATTTTTTCTTTCATATCCTCTGGAAATTTCTCTAAATCGCCAAAAATATTTATTTTGATGTTATATGCTAGAATTTCGTTTATATCTTGAGCTAAAAAATTATAGAATAATTTAATTAAAGAACTTATTTCTTGTTCACTTCTGTTCCAATTTTCAGTAGAAAAAGCATATACTGTAAGATAATTTATACCTAAATCACTGCATTCATATATAATATTTTTAAGGTTTTTTGCCCCTTCATTATGAGCATTACTAACTTTAAGATGATTTATTTTGCTCCACCTTCTATTACCATCCATTATAATTGCAATATGTCTAGGTAATGAAGCTAAAATAATATCATTTTGCATAAAAATTACACAGATAATATTTCTTCTTTCTTCTCCAAAAATAATTGATCTATATCTTTTACGGATTCATCAATAATTTTTTGAACCTCATTACTATATGTTTTAAATTCATCTTCAGAAATAATAGAATCTTTTTGTTCTTTTTTAAGATTATCCAAAATATCTCTTCTTATATTCCTAATAGATATTTTAGCCTGTTCTGAATAATTTGAGCATATTTTTACCAGCTCTAGCCTTCTTTCCTGACTTAACTTAGGAATAGGGACTCTAATTAAACTACCTTCTGATGTAGGATTAAGACCTAAATCTGATATTCTTATTGCCTTTTCTGCAGCAGCAACATTACCTTTATCCCATAACTGTACCGTAAGCATAGATGAGTCTTGTACATTAATATTAGCAATTTGTTTAATTGGCATCATATTGCCATATACATCAACCTTAATTTGATCTAAAAATGATGCGCTAGCTCTTCCAGCTCTAATAGAAGATAAATTATGTTTATATGAATTAATAGAATTGCTAATTTTTTGTTTTATATTTTGTTTATATTCGGTCATTTTATTCCTCATCTATTAATGTATAAACTCCTTTACCAGAGAAAATATTTTGTAATTCTTTTTTCTGCTTAATAGAAAAAACCAATACTGGCAATTTATTCTCTCTTGCCAAAGATATTGCCGCAGCATCCATTACTTTTAAGTTCTTTGCTAAAATATCAGAGTAGGAAATTCTATTAAATTTTATTGCATTAGTATTTGACTTAGGATCTGAATCATAAACACCATCAACTTGTGTAGCTTTCATTAAAAGTTGACAGCCCATTTCGACAGCTCTAAGTGCAGCAGCTGTATCGGTAGTAAAAAAAGGATTACCCGTACCTGCCGCAAAAATAACTATTCTTCCTTTCTCCATATGTCTAACTGCTCTTCTTCTAATGTACGGTTCACATATTGCCGTCATCGGTATAGCAGAAAGAATTCTAGTTTCTACCCCTAGCTTCTCAAGTGTATTTTGCAAAGCTATAGCATTAATCACAGTAGCTAACATGCCCATGTAGTCAGCATTAGCTCTTTCCATGCCTATAGAATTTGCAGATATGCCTCTAAAAATATTACCTCCACCTACAACTAAACATATTTGGATTTGTTTATTTTTAATATCTTTAATATCACTGCATATTTGCTTAATTATATTGTAGTCATGACCAAAATTAAGTTCACCCATTAGGGCTTCGCCGGAAATTTTTATTAATACTCTTTTACTGTTTTTTATGTTAAACATTACTAGCTTGCAGCAATAGATTTAACCTCATTTGCAAAGTCATCATCTGCTTTTTCAATTCCTTCCCCAACCTCATAACAAATAAAATTCTCAATGTCAAAATTGCAATTATTGCTTTTTTTAAAATCAGATATTATTTCTTTAATTGGTGTCTTGCCATCCATAACAAATGGCTGCTCAATTAATACTACCTCTTGATAATATTTTCTAACTCTTCCTTCAACCATTTTTTCAATAATTTCAGCCGGTTTACCTGATGATTTTGCTTGATCCATGAATATTTCTCTTTCTTTTGCTACTAAATCAGATGGGACATCTTCGGCTCTAGCAGCAACAGGCTTACTAGCTGCAATATGCATTGCTATTTGCCTTCCTAGTAACTTTGCTTCATCAGTAATTTTGTCACAATTTATAGATATCAAAACCCCAATTCTACCTAGATAATCTGAAACAGAATTATGTATGTAACTTGCAATAAAACCATTATTTTGTTCTATTCTTGAAAATCTTCTTAACTGTATATTTTCACCTATCACACTAATAGAGTTAGTTATAGCTTCCTGACAAGATTTACCATTAATAACCAGTTCATCAATATTATCTGTGCTAGATGCAGCAATGCTATCTAAAACAGAACTAGCTAAATCTTTAAATGATTCGTTTTTTGCAACAAAATCAGTTTCAGAGTTTATTTCTACTATAGATGCTTTTTCATTATCAACTTGTAGGGCTATTAAACCCTCTGCGGCCACTCTTGAGCCTTTTTTTGCAGCAGCAGCTATACCTTTTTTTCTAAGCCAATCTGCTGCTAGCGCAATGTCCCCAGAACATTCGGCTAAAGCTTTTTTACAATCCATCATACCTGCACCTGTTTGCTCTCTAAGTTGTTTTACTTGTAACGCGTTTACCATTTTAACCTCAATATCTACTATTTTACTTTTACTAACCTTCTTTATTATCTAACTCTGACACATCGGCTTTAGCCTCAGTTGACTTAGTCGAGCCGTTACTGGATTTTTGTTCTAACACTATGCCAGAATCAGTTTTTTCCGCAGCTTCTTTCGGTTTGTCATCTACAGTATTTTTAACTTCATTCTCGGAAATTTCTTTGTTTTGAACTTTTGCTTGTTCTATTTGTGAGCTACTTTTGATAATAGCTTCTGCAATTAAATTACAAAAGAAAGCAGTAGATTTTGCAGAGTCATCATTGCCTGGAATAGGGTAGTTAATTTTCTCTAATGATGAATTAGTATCTACTATTGCTATTACAGGAATTCCTAATTTATGAGATTCCTTTACTGCAATAGCTTCTTTGTTAGTATCAAATATTACAACTAAAGCTGGCTTACCAGATAAATCTTTTATACCACCTAAAGATTTTTCTAGTTTAGATAATTTTCTACTTAAAAAGAGTTTCTCTTTCTTAGTAAGAGTTGACTCTTCATTAGCTAACTCATCTTGTATATTGTTTAATGTTTTTATTGAGTTAGAAACCGTAGACCAATTAGTTAACATGCCACCTAGCCATCTATGATTAACATAATGTTGCTTACATTTTTGGGCAAATTTTGCTATAGTAGCTGAAGATTGTCTTTTTGTACCTACGAAAAGAATTTTACCATGATTATTAGCAACATTGGAAACTACTTCTAAAGCCTTATTGAGCATTAAATATGTTTTGCTTAAATCTATTATATGCAAATCACCTTTAGCTCCATATATAAATTGTGACATTTCTGGATTCCAGCGGTTTTTCTTGTGGCCAAAATGCACTCCGGCCTCTAGCATCTCTCTTATTGTAAAATTAGGAATATTAGACATATATTATACCTGTTAATTAGTTAAACTACGATAGAAACATTATTGAATCACTAATTACAGGAATGAATCTATCTGATTACAGCCCTAAAGCTAACTTTGTTATATATTAGTTTGTTAAATTATCAACTATTAAATTACTTAAAAGTCTTTTTAATTTCTTTGATCGAATCTATAGAACTATTTAATTGATCTAAAGAATTTTCAATAGAAGATCTAAAGCTTGATATATTAGCTAGAGTATTTTCTAGTTCGCTTATTCTTATGCGACTAGCTCTTTTGACCTCAACTATTTTTCTCAAATATATATTTTGTTTTTGCGCTTCAAATATTAGTTTTGCTCCGTGGTACGGGTTATTTAGACCTAAGAAATTACCTATGTCTGTTAAGTTTTTAAATTGAAATTCTTCGCAAAGACTTGAATATAAGTCTCTTTGAAATGGTTTCATCCATCTGTATTTGTTGTTTTCAGCAGTATTATTTAGTTCTTTCATTTTATTAGTATGAATGAATAACTACTTGTTTAGTACAATAGATTAAAAAATACAAGATCTATTTTCATTTAATTAGTCTATACTCAGAAAAGAGGCGGGCTTAAAGGAGGCAAAAGACCCGCCTCAGTATTTTAATTGTAGCATATAAAAAAAATAATTACAAATATTCCTTCATTTTAGTCAAAGCTTGTGTGCGATGACTGTATTTTTGCTTCTGAGTTTCATTCATTTCTGCAAAAGTAAGATTTTGTCCAACAGGTATAAAAATAGGATCGTAGCCAAAGCCATTATTACCCCTTGCTGGTATTATTATCTTTCCTTTGACAGTTCCACTTACTTGAAAAATATTATTTTTGTCCTGATAATAACATAAAGCACATATAAATGAACCTGTAACTGAATCAAAATTTATATTTTCTTTTTTTAAGTTATTAGCAATTTTTTTAATTGCATGTTTAAAATCTTTGTTAGGTCCAGCCCATCTAGCTGAGAATATTCCTGGATTTCCTCCTAACTGATCAATTGCCAGGCCAGAGTCATCTGCTAGTGCTGGTAAGTTAGTATGTTGGTGATAGTATCTTGCTTTAATATATGCATTTTCAACAAAACTTGTACCATTTTCTTCTGGTTCAATTATAGAATAACCAGAAATAGATATACATTTTAAATCAGCGCTATCTAAAAAATTGCAAAATTCCTTAAACTTTCCTTTATTTCCTGTAGCTATCAATAATTTTCTCAATTTTAGTAAAAAAAATTTATCAAAATTTAGAGTTATAAAAATAGTTTAGCAATATTTATTTCAATTAATTTATAATTAATCTAAAATTAACTAGGCTAATATGTCATTATGACTTAATGAATTACTGTTTTACCCGAATTAAATCCAGTTGCTGGTTTGAGCAAATAAATTCATTGAAAATAGTTTAATCTAACTATTCATTAACATATCTGTTGAGCTAAATTTGCTTATATCTTATTAAAGTTTTGCCACATATAACGAAATCAATTTATTGCAGTTTTTGCTTGCTCGTGTTGAAATCTAAATTTCAATTTTTAGTAAAAATAATTATTCTAATCTAAGCTTAATATGAGAAATAGATATGAAATAGTGCGTATAGAAGAGTAGGGGTCTCGTGAGTATAATTTTCGTAAATTTAATCAGTTAAAGTTTTCCAACTTTTTTTAATATTGTACTACCTCTCTTGGAATCAAAAAAAAACTACAAGCTTTAAGTTTATTAAGCTTGTTTTTATATCTTTAACTTACATTTATCCAGGGTGCTAACTATGCTTAATGGTTCGAAGCTTTTGCTAGAAAATTTAAAACGCCAAGCTATGACTTATTATTCAAAGTTTCGAAGTATGATTGTGACTAAGAGATTATCGAGAATATTTAATAATTCGCATTTTATCATAGTAATGTTTTTATGTGCAAAGTTGAGTTTTGTAAATGACAGATAGTTAATTAATATGAGTAATATTTTTGGAATAATTTAATT
>CAXPEK010000011.1:0-10063 GCA_964216065.1 Candidatus Actinomarina sp. | reverse complement strand
AAACATCATTTTCTTTAATATTTGTTACTTTAGCTTGCTCCTTCATCTAAAAAAATTTCTTTGCACAGATTAATATTTTCTATCTTTTATTCAACCTTATTTTCATCACTATTTAATTAAATATTGCAATATACATATTTTATCATTAATCGATGCGCAATAATAATATCTATCATTATCATTACATACACATCCTGTTACATTATAGCCATCATCTGCTATTAATTTTCCTTTAACTGGTAAACCATCATCCAATTTTTTATCAATAAAATAAACTTGCTCACTAGTTAAGCAAGATTTGGTCAAATTGCCAAAACCTTTATCAAGAGCTAAACGCAAATAATTATTTTTACTCCCTAAATCATAATAAATATTGTTTAATTTACTATCTGCTATAATTTGATAACCACAAAAAAAGTTATTACTATTTTTCATATTAGCATAAATTTTAGCATATGTTAAATTAAAATTATTCAATTCTGAAAAAGTAATTTTAGCTTCATACATATGTAACCATGCACCAAGACTTTCATAATTATCATCAACCAAATTATCACCATTGCCAGCTTTAGCCATAGAAAAAAAATTTTCCGCAAAAGGAAAGTCCCCAGGCATAAAATTATATTTCTGCACAAATATATTTATATCTGACTTATTTTGCTCTATTTCAGCAATTAAATTGATTAACTTTGCCCTATCATATAAATTATCTGCGCATATTATGGCTACTATAATAATAGCTATGAATATAACTCCAAAAATCAAATCTAGTAAAGAAACCATATCATATGAATAAAGATGTTAATTTAAGTCTATCAATATTTACACTAACGACAATATTTGTAATAATATATTATAGTATGATGCATAATAGTAAAGCATACTATGGTGATTATAACCAAAAATCACGCTCTTTTACTATAGAAGGTAAAGCAACTATAATTGATGGTGATTCAATTATAATTGATAATCATGAAATTAGATTAATGGATATAGACGCTCCAGAATACTTACAAAAATGCTTAGACCCTAAAAAACAATATTATGCTTGCGGCTTATTAGCTAAAAAATATTTAACTAGAATTACGAAAAACCAAGAAATAATTTGTCACATTAGCGGCAAAGATTATTATTCTCGCTACCTAGCCACATGTTTTAATTCTTTACATAATATCAATGCTACACTGGTTAAAAATGGCTGGGCTGTAAATTACAGCAGGAATAATACATATTATAATGATGAACAGATTGCCAAAAAAAATAAGTTAGGTTTATGGCAAGGAGATTTCATTACACCCAAGCAATACCGCAAACTAAACCCAAGACCCTAATTATCTAGTAATATATCTTTTGCTCTATTTAAAAGCATAGCTAGATGTTTCGAACCACCTTTATCCGGATGATTTGCTTTAATTAATTTTTTATATTGTAATTTAATTTCACTCTTACTTACTCCTTCCTTTAAGCCCAAAATTTTATATGCTTCTGTTTTACTCATTATATTATTATCAGTCTTTACTTCAGACCTATTTTTAAACCAAAACCATCTAAGCAACCCAAAATTTCTTAGTAGAAAACTAGATAATCTCAGCATAAATGGTATTAGAAAAGCAATTAGCGCAAATATAATTTTACCGAATTTAACACTTAAAAATATTGCAAGAGCAGCAACTAAGAAATATATATAATATTTGAAGTATCTTTGGTCTTCTTTTAGTTTGATACCAAGCAATAATAAGAAAAATAGTAATATTATATAAAGCATTTCCTAAATATGCAAAGCCTGACCATAAGCATCTAATACAGATTCATGCATCATTTCTGACAAAGTAGGATGTGGAAAACAAGTGCGCATAATATCTTCTTCTGTAGCTTCTAAATTCTTCGCTAAAACAAAACCCTGTATTAACTCAGTTACTTCGGCACCTATCATATGAGCTCCAAGCAACTCTCCTGTTTCGCTGTTAAAAATAGTCTTAATTAAACCATTTTCTTTACCAGATGCCAAAGCTTTACCATTTGCCATAAAAGGAAAACGCCCTATTTTCAAGTTATAACCTTGCTTAATTGCCTGTTCTTCCGTCAAGCCTACTGAAGCAATTTGTGGATTAGTATAGGTGCAACCAGGAATATTTTCTTTTTTTAGGCTGTGCGATCCTTTTCCTGCAATATAATCAATAACTGTCACCGCTTCATGCGAAGCTTTATGGGCAAGCCAAGGGGCTCCAGCCACATCTCCAATAGCAAATATATTAGGCTCATCTGTTTCACAATTTTCATTAGTGATAATATTTCCTTTATCAGTTTTAATCTTACTTGCTTCAAGGCCAATATCTTCTATATTACCTACTATTCCTACCGCACTAATAATACGATCAAACTGCAAAGATTCTAGCTTATTATTTTGATGATCTTTAAGCTCTACTTCAATCTTGTTGGTTAATTTTTTCACCTTATTAACTGTACTATTAGTTTTTATTATAATACCCTGATCTGTAAATTCTTTATTAGCTAATTTAGAAATTTCACTATCTTCAACAGGTAAAATTCTATCAGCTAACTCAATTATAGTTACTTTACTCCCTAAATTGTGATAAAAATTAGCAAACTCCATGCCAATAGCACCGCTACCTATAACAAGCAATTTCTCTGGCAAATTATCTGCGATCATTGCCTCTTTATAACTCCATATAAATTTTCCATCTGGCTCTAAATTAGGTAATATTCTTGCTCTAGCACCAGTTGCTATTATAATATGCTTAACTTTTAGATCCTCTGATTCACCATCAGCAAAAAAAGCCCTAACTTGATTTGGTCCGTTTAATTTACCTCTTGCCTCTATTACTGTAACCTGATTTTTTTTCATTAGATGTGCAATACCAGAAGATAATTTCTTAGAAACATCTCGTGACCTTGCTATAATTTTTTTAAAGTCAATCTCAGTAGAACCAACTTTAATGCCATATTTAGCAGAATTATTAATTAAATTATTAAGTTCAGCAGACTTTAATAATGCTTTTGTCGGAATACAGCCCCAATTTAAGCAAATACCTCCCAAATGCTTTTCTTCAATAACAGCTGTTTTAAACCCTAATTGTGCTGCCCTAATAGCCGCGACATATCCACCTTGACCTCCCCCTATAACAATAATATCAACATTTCTAGCCATATTATATTTTATAAATTTCCTTAAAAGATATAGTTAATTTTATAATTTCCAATTTAATTTTGGTAATAATGACATATTACGCGCTAAATTATACTGGCTATTATAGAAGTTTTTATCTGTAAGGCAAATTATCTGCCTTTAATTTTACTGCAGAAATCTTAAATTAAAATCTTGTATATAATGGGACTTAACCTAATAATATCAGTTTTTAAATTACAATTATTCCACCGTGACTGATTTTGCTAAATTTCTAGGCTGATCAACATCAGTACCCTTAACCACTGCAGTATGGTAAGCTAATAACTGTACCGGGATAGAAAAAATAATTGCTGCAGTAAAGCTATTAATTTCAGGTAAAACAATCATGTGTTCAGCTATATCTTTTACTTTATGTTTAATACTATGTTCAGTAATCACAATAATTTTGCCACCTCTTGACTTAACCTCTTCTAAATTAGAAATTGCTTTGCTACTAACTTTATCATCTGGAAGCAAAGCTACCAAAAATAAATTTTCATCTATAAGAGCTATAGGTCCATGTTTTAACTCCCCAGCAGCAATACCTTCTGCATGTATATATGAGATTTCTTTTAACTTTAGTGCTGCTTCACAAGCAAGCGCATATGCAGCTCCTCTACCCAAATAAATAATGCTATTTTTATTTTTTATAATATTAGCAATATTAGTAATTTGTTCTTCCTTGGCAAAAGATTCATTAATTAATTGAGGTATTTTTCTCAACATTCGGCAATATTTCCTTTTAACAGAACTATTAATAAGATGCTGTTGAAAAGCTATCTCTATTGTTAGTAATGCTAAAATAACTAGCTGAGCTGTAAATGCTTTAGTTGAAGCAACGCCTATTTCAGGACCCGCCAAAATATTAATAAAATAATCAGCTATATTAGCCATTGAGCTATGCTCAGAATTAGAGATAACCAAAGTTTTTATTCCCTCTTTTTTAACCATTTTAAGTGCACTTAAACTATCAGCAGTCTCACATGATTGAGAGATAAATACTACTAATCTACTATCAGAAAAATGATTAGTATATAAAAATTCAGAAGCTATTTCAATTTTACAACTTACAGCTGCAATATTTTCAAGCCAGTTTTTTGCAATTAATGCAGCATAGTAAGAACTACCACATGCCACAAAAGTAATTTTCTTTAATTCTGCATAATTTAGCTTTGCTTTTGCAAAAACAATCTCATTATTATCTCTAGCACAGTAAGTTCCCATTATATCAGTAATTACAGCTGGCTGTTCTTTAATTTCTTTATGCATAAAATGACGATACTCACCCTTACCTGAATAATTTGCAGAAAAAGTAGTATATTTAATTTCTCTTTTAACTACATTATGGTCCTGATCATAAATAGAAATTGCATCAGACTCAATTACCGCAATATCATTATCATTCAGATAACAAATTTTATTAGTCTGATCTGCAATAGCATAAGCATCACTTGCTATAAAATTACCCTGATCAGCCAAACCTATTGCCAATGGGGAACCTTTTTTTACCGCATATAATTTATGCGGCTCATATTTTGTTACAATACCTAAAGCAAATGCACCATCAAAACTTTCAATTGCTGCTCTTATTGCTAAGATTACATCATGTGTTTCTTTGTAAAATTTATCAATTAAATTAGGTATGACCTCGCTATCTGTTTCACTCTTAAATTTATATCCTTCCTGTTGTAACTGTGATTTTAATTCTCTATAATTTTCAATTATACCATTATGAACCACCGCAAAATTGCCATTTGAATGAGGGTGAGCATTAATTTCATTAGGCTTACCATGTGTAGCCCACCTGGTATGAGCAATACCATTAATACCAATAATAGGTTTTGCCTTAATCTTAGCTTCTAAAGCATTTATTTTACCTTCAGCCTTTCTTACTTTAATAGTTTTGCTATGGTTAAGTACCGCAATACCTGAGGAATCATAACCTCTATATTCAAGTTTTTTTAGACCAAATAACAAATTATTTACTATATTTTTTTTAGCAACACAGACAAATATTCCACACATTAAATCCTCATTTTACTGTAATGAGCATCTTATATTATTTATGCGTTTAGTCAAAAAATAAAACTAAGCTTAAAGCTATTTATTAACTTGTGAAATTAATATTGCTAAATATGTATAGTTTGCTATTTTACGTTAAGTATAATTTTTCAGGATTAATATGCATTTTAAAATAGATCGTAATTTACTACTAAAATCTCTATCTCACATACAAGGTGTTGTAGAAAGAAGAAATACTATTCCTATATTATCAAATGTAAAAATAGAAGCAGAAAACGCAAAATTACAATTTACTGCAACAGATATGGATGTTGCTGTAACTGATAATATTGAAGCTGAAATTTTAAATGCTGGCTCTATTACCGTTCCTGCCCATACTTTTCATGATATAGTTAAAAAACTTCCAGATGGAGTGAATATTGATTGTATTTATGATCAAGAAAATAGCACTAAAACATTACAAATAAATGCTGCTCAATGTAATTTCACCTTGCCAATAATTGAAGCAAATGACTTTCCTGTTATAGAAACTGGAGAAATTACCCATAAATTTACAATTAAAAAAAATGATTTTTTAAAATTGTTAGATAAATCAAAATTTGCTATCTCAACTGAAGAAACAAGATATTATCTAAATGGTATTTTTTTGCATGACACTATTAATAATAATAATAAAAGCGTTCTAAGAGCAGTAGCAACAGATGGTCACAGATTAGCTAGAGTTGAAGTAGATTTACCAGATGGCGCTAATGATATGCCTAAAATCATAATACCAAGAAAAACAATTCTAGAAATAAAAAAATTCTTAGATGAAAATACTGAAAACAAAGAAGTAAAAATTTATATTTCTGCTACTAAAATTAAATTTGAATTTGCTAATATTACCTTAATTTCTAAATTAATAGATGGTAATTTTCCTGACTATGAAAGAGTAATACCCACAAATAATAATCTTATTTTAAAGACTGCAGTTAAGCCTTTAACTACCGCTATTGATCGTGTTTCAACCATTTCTTCTGAAAAAGGTAAAGCGGTAAAATTAACCCTGGGAGATAATAAATTAATATTATCCGCTGATAATATTGAAGTAGGCTATGCAAAAGAAGAACTAAATGTTGATTATAGCCATGCTTTAATCGAAACTGGTTTTAATTCGAAATATTTAATAGAATTAACCTCAGTATTAGATGGTGACACTGCTGAATTTCACTTTTCAGATGGCTCATCACCTACTTTAGTTCAAGACTCTAGTGATTTATCATCATTATTTGTAATTATGCCAATGCGCATATAATGAAAGACTATCATAATTTAGAGTTTGAAACTGTCAAAACACAGATAGAAACAGTTAGGATTACTAATTTTCGTAACTTTATTCAAAAAGAATTTAGCTTTTCACCTAGCCTGAACGCTATAATTGGTCGTAATGGAGTAGGCAAAACTAACTTATTAGAAGCTATTTCACTAGCTGCACCAGGTCGAGGGTTGCGTGGAAGTAAGATTGAAGAACTAGAAAATATTAATAGCAACGCTTATTTAAAAGGGTTTAATATTTCCTTAAATTTTATCTATAAAGCTATAAATTATAATTTTTCTACTGCTAAATTAGCTAATAGTAACAAGCGTATTTTTACCTTAAACAACAATAGACTAAAGAAACAAACTGATATTGCTCATTACCTTAATTTATTATGGCTAACTCCACTTTACGACAGTATATTTAGTGCTAGCAAGACTGAGCGAAGGAAGTTTTTTGATCGCATCATATTTAATTTACATCCTGAGCATATTAGTAATTTACAAAAATATGATTATTATCAAAGAGAAAGAATTAATATTATGCTAAATTATGGTATAAAAGCAAGCTGGCTGGATACTATAGAATTAAAATTAGCAGAATTAAATAGTGCCATTGCTGCAACCAGAGTAGAAATAATTAAATATCTAAATAATGAACTTGAAGCACTAGATGCTAAATATCCTAAAGCATTATTATATTTTGCTGATGGTTTTGAAAAAATGTATTTAGATAAAATCGCACCCAGAGAAATTGAACAAGAAGCGAAAAATCTGTTATATAAAAACCGCAATAATGATTTGCACAAAAAACAAACCATGTTAGGAATTCACAAAACAGACTTTTCTTGTTTTTACTTAAAAAAAAATATAAATTCAATTTATTGTTCTACGGGTGAGCAAAAATCTTTATTAGCATCAATTTTTATAGCTCTAGCTAGATTATTAAGTAAAATTAATGGTAAAACCCCAATTTTGCTACTTGACGAAATATTAAGTCACTTAGATAAAAAAAATTCTTT
This sequence comes from Candidatus Actinomarina sp., assembly GCA_964216065.1. Classification (GTDB taxonomy): domain Bacteria; phylum Pseudomonadota; class Alphaproteobacteria; order Rickettsiales; family JABIRX01; genus JABIRX01. The sequence continues at coordinate 2,536 of CAXPEK010000011.1, read as the reverse complement.
GGCTTTTATTGAGGATTTAAAAATCTTAAATGTTCAAGCCATAATGACCGGTACAGATAAAAAATTTTTTACTTCTATCCAGGATATAAATATTATTGAGTTAACTTAATTTTATTATCCAAAAAAATATTTAATTGTGCCAGATTAATTGGACCTCTATAATGAGCTATAATATTATTATCACCATCTATTAAAAATGATTCAGGAACACCTATTAAACCAAATTGCATCTTACTAGAACCTGATTTATCAAATAACAATAAATCATATGGGTTTCCATGTTTTTCTAGCCAACCTTTAGAGGTTTTAGGACTATCTCGCCAGACTACTCCTATAATCTCAATATCTTTTCTACTACTTAATGCAAGCAAATCATCATGCTCTACCATACAAGTTGAGCACCATGAGGCAAAAAAATTAAGTAATTTATATTCAGTATTTAATTCTTTTAATTTTTGATTAGTGAAATTGTTCTTTTCATCTAATAGAGCAAGACTAAATTCTGGAACTTGGCTACCAACTAAAGCACCTATTTTATATTTTTCATTCCTTGATGAGAGCAATAAATATAAAAACAAAACTATAATTATCAGCAATATAAAATGAATAATTTTCTTATTTTTTGTCATATTTAAATTTGAAAAAAAATTGTAAGATTAACAATAAAGCTCCTAACCAAATTAAATTTATATATGGATTATAAATAAACCTGATTTTAACTTTATTTTTAGAGTAAATCTCTCCAATTACAAGATAAATATCATGTAAAAAATTTCTTTTTATATAAACTTCTTTTGTAGTTATATCACTTGCTAAATAATATCTTTGTTCAGGCTGTAATTTTATTATATGTTTTTTATTTTTAAGCTCAAATTGTGCCCTAGCATATAAATAATTTTTAGCTTTACCTTCTATAAAACCATGTAAACTAAGCTCATATTTACCTATATTTAGGGGCTCTTTTACTGATATCACTCTTTCCACTTCATATTTACCAAGATTATTTAAAGCAATAGCAATTATGATTAAGGCAAAAGCTGAATGTGCAAAATAAGCTTTAAAATAATGTTTTTTACCTAATAAAGCATAAAAATTAGTCAGTACAGTTACCGCAGCAAAAATTACTAGAATAGCATTGTAATTTTCTTTAATAAAAAAATAAATTAAATTAGCACCTATTATGGTCATAATTAATATATTAACAGGCGAAAAAACGATTTTTTTTTGGGGTAATAACGCCATAAAAACTAATATAACTAATAAAATAGGAAATATAGATTTATTGTAAAAATTAGCACCAATAAATATTTCTTCATGCATAATAAAATTATATAACAAAGGAAAAAAAACACCAAACGCCACTATGATAATTACAGCACTTACCAAAAAATTTTGTATCTTAATTAAATCATTCTTAGTTGCATTTTTTTTTCTAGTATTTTTTTTGATATTACAATTTTTTTTAGTTAATATTACATAGGCTGTAATAGTAAAGAAAATCGCAAGCAAAAATACACCTCTATAAGGATCATCTGCAAAGCTATGAACAGAAACTAAAATTCCTGATCTTACAACAAAAAAACTTAATAAAATTACTAAAAATGTGGTTAAATTAGCAAAGACAAACCAATTTAACAAATTTTTATTATTTAAAATTGCGATATTGCTATGTAAAGAAATTAGTGAGAATAACCAAATTAACAATGCGAGATTCTCAACTGGATCCCAAAACCAATAACCGCCCCAGCCCAATTCTCTATAGGCCCACCAAGAGCCTAAAGCTATTCCTAATGTAAGGGTAATAAAAGCCAATTTTTGTAATTTTAATAATATATTTAACAAGTTAACAGAAAAATTATCTTCTGTTATTAGAGCAAGAGTAAAAGCAAAAATTAGAATAGAAATTACATAGCCTAGATATAAAATTGGTGGATGAATTATTAAAGCAAAATCCTGTAAAATAGGATTTAAACCCATACCATTAGCAACATAATTTTTATTTAGTATAAATGGATTAGAAGCAAAGAAAATATATAGCGAAAATAAAGCAATTACTAATGTAACAGTTTTTTGCGTTGCCAGCTTTATTTGCTGATTATTAACTTGGTTAAAAATGATGAGATTGCATAAAGATAATAAAAATACAAATATTAGCAGTGAACCTTCATGATTTGCCCATATTGCTGCTAATTTGTAAAAAATTGGTTTATCGCTATATGAATTTTGAAAGACATTTAATAATGTAAAATCTGAAGTTAGATAAGCATTTATCATTACTAATATGGTAAATAGGCTGAATATAAAAATAATTAGTTTCAACTTAAAAACATTGAAATTCACCCTAGCTATAAGCATAAATATAAAGCAAATAGAAGATGTTATAGCTATTAGTATAAGTGATAGATTACCTAAAATATAATTCATCTTATTCGTTATTATCTAATTTGACAGCTATATAATTTTCATCATGCTTAGCTAAAATTTTTTTTGCCTCAAAATAGCCATCTTTAAGCTCGCCTATTGCTACTACTCCTTG
>CAXPEK010000010.1:0-2316 GCA_964216065.1 Candidatus Actinomarina sp. | reverse complement strand
AAGGTCACAATGAGCAAAGTAATGTTAGATTGGCAAAAGCTCAAAATTTATTAAAAATTTTTGGCTATGAATATAAATTCAAATTTAAAAATTTAGGATAAATTTTTAATTGTCTTGTAAGAAGAATCTCTATATTCTTGAAGAAAAATATTAGAAATGCCAAAATTTACTCAACCTCAAAGCCTTGATAATGCTAAAAAGATTTTAACTAATTGTCACATAATTGATCCTGCTACTAAATATGAACAAAAAGGAGAAATTATCATAGAAGCAGGTAAAATCATAGATTTTGGTCCTAATTTACTTAATAAATATCAGCAAAATGGTTTATATCAGCTAATTGACTGCCAAGGTCATATTGTTTGTCCAGGATTAATTGATATTCAAGTACATTTTAGAGATCCTGGTCAAACTCATAAAGAAGATCTTATCACCGGTAGCAAGGCTGCTGTCGCTGGGGGTATAACTTCAGTAGTATGCCAACCCAATACTAGCCCAGTTATTGATAATAAAATGACCTTAGATTATTTAGCTTATAAAGCTAAGCAAGAAGCATATTGCAATATCTATACTTATGCAGCAATTACCAACTCTATGGCAGGAGAAAGTTTGGCAGAATTTGCTATGTTAGCTAAATCGCCAATGGTGGTAGGTTTTACTGATGATGGACTACCAGTAATGAATAGTAATATTATGCGTAGAGCTTTAGAATATGCTAAATCTCTAAATAAAGTGGTAGCTCAACATGCTGAAGATCTTAACTTATCAAATAAAGGCTGCATGAATGAAGGAACAATCTCTGAGAAATTAGGTGTTAGAGCTATTCCAAATATTTCTGAATCTGTAATTGTGGCTAGAGACATTGATTTAGTAAGGTTAACTGGAGGTAAATATCATGTATTACATGTTTCAGCTAAAGAATCACTACCTTATATTGTGGCTGCTAAAAAAGAAAAACTTCCAGTTACTGCTGAAGTTTCACCACATCATTTTACCCTAACAGATGAAGCTATTTTAGAACATGACACTAATGCCAAAATGAATCCCCCACTTAGAAGTCAAGAGGATAAAGAAGCATTAATAGCAGCATTAAAAGATGGTACTATTGACGCTATAGCTACAGACCATGCTCCGCATGATATTGATTCTAAAAACAAATCGCTTGATAAAGCAGCTTTTGGTATTGTAGGTTTAGAAACATTGCTACCTTTAAGCTTAGAGCTCTATCAGCAGAAACATTTATCATTAATAGATCTATTGGCCAAGTTAACTTGCAACCCAGCAGATATTATCAATATAGAGCGTGGTCGCATTAAAAAAGGTGCTGTAGCTGATTTGACTGTTATTGACCTTGAACATAATCACGTTATAGATAAAAATCAATTTCATTCAAAATCAAATAATACGCCCTTTCATGGACGTAAGGTTCAAGGAAGAGCGGTAAAAACTTTTGTAGCTGGACATTTAGTATTTGAATTATGAATGAAATAATGTCCTACATTATTATTTATACCTGCTTTTGGTGGTTTTTATTTTTTATCTCTCTACCTATAGCAATAAAGGAAAAAACTATTGCTGATAATGAAAAAAAATATCAAAAACAAGTAGTAAAAACTTATATGATGAGCAAAATTATTATTGTATCATGCATAGCAGCACCTATAAGCTATTATGCCAAAAAATGGTTCGATAATTTTTTACTGACATTGTTGTAAATTTACTTAGGCAGTCTTTACTCCTGTAGAACCAAAGCCACCACTTCCTCTTATGGTTTCATCTAATTCTTGGACAAATTCTAATTCAACTTGTTCATATTTAGCGATTATCATTTGGGCAATACGAGCTCCGTTTTCAACGATATAATCTTTTTGACCATGGTTAATTAAAATTATACCTATCTCCCCTCTATAGTCGCTATCTATGGTACCTGGTGTATTTAGCACAGTAAGGGAGTTTTTTAAAGCTAAACCTGACCTTGGTCTAATTTGCGCTTCATAACCCTCTGGTAACGCAATAGCTATACCTGTAGGTATGAGCTTGGTTTCACCAGGCTTAATAATTTCTGGATTTTCATTATTTGCTCTTAGGTCTATACCTGCACTACCTTTTGTTGCATAAAATAAATTCTGATTTGAGACCTTGTTGCTTAATGGTTTTACTTGTAATTTCATGAGTTGTGCTATAATATTGTCTGATTAATTTTAGAAGATAAAGCAAGAAAAACAAGCAAGATTATGCAAATTGTAGTTTCAGCAGCACAGCCAACCGGAAATTTACATTTAGGTAATTACTTAGGCAGTATAAAAAATTGGCTTG
>CAXPEK010000009.1:0-12496 GCA_964216065.1 Candidatus Actinomarina sp. | reverse complement strand
CTATTTTTATTCTGCAATTTTAACTCCATAAATTCCAAGCTAAAATTTTAAATTAGCTAAGGCTAGTCCTGCAATTTTAGCTTAAAATTTCTGAAGCTAATATTATTAACTAAAAACAGTTTTAAAGATGGGATTTGGTATAAGAGGTAAATAGGTTAAAATTTCTTAGAATCAATTATCAGTTGCACAGAGAGGGAGCGTTGCAATCTCGTAATAAACCTATGTAAAATATCAAAATTACAGAAGAAAAGAAATACAACAAAAGCAAAATCAACCTTATAACTTTGTTCTGCCATAAGATATATTGTTAATATCGCTTATTTCTTTGCTATTTACACAAAATATGGTGCAATTTAAGTACAGGATCATTGATAAATAATATATGGAGAAAATATGCCAGAAACTTTATTACATAGAGCCGTAAACCTAGGTGTGATGGTAATGTAGAATTAGTTGTATTGTTATTGTCAGCAGAACAAGATTTAGATATAAACGCAGTAGGCCAGGACGGAAACACTCCTTTAAACTATGCAGTAATGAATAATAACCCTCAAATAGTTGATATATTACTTCAAGCAACGGCGGATCCATTTATAAAAAACAACAAAGGTGAAGATCCTTTATCCTTGGCAGACAGCACAGGAAATGAAGAAATAGTTCAGTTGTTAAATAAGGCCAGACAACCAATAAATGATGAAGCATTTCAATATTATAATAAGATCGAAAGAATAGCAGATGCAGGTAAACTAAATGAAAAAGATGGCAATAATCATACCTTATTGTACAGAGAAGTAGAGAAAGGTAACATAAACAAAGTTAGGATAATACTGTTATTTGGGGCAGATACAGAAATAACAGACACATTCAGAATGACTCCTTTACACATAGCAGCATCAAAATGCGACTTTGAAATGATTAGTTTACTTCTTGAACATAACGCTAATATATTAGCAAAAACTCTAAATGATTTTACACCTTTTGAGCTTGCACAAGCCAAAAAAGATGATCCTACATGTCAAAATTCATATCAAAAAGCTACAAAAATACTAAAAGACGCAGAAGATAAGCTCGGACCTCAAGAAGCTGCAAGGGCCAAATCTCAAAAAGCAACGATCTATTTTGTATCTACTTACCCACAATCTGAGTTTGCAAAAAAGCATGAAATTAGCTTGCATTCATTAAATAAGTATAACAATAACAGCTGTAACAAAAGCCGCTCACCTGCAGCTGTTCCATATATAAACCGTGCGGCAGAAGACGGTAAGATAGACGTAATTACTAAGTATTTAGACAAAGGTGAAAATCCAGACCACCAAGATCATAACAATAACACTCTGTTACACCAAGCAGCAGCATTTAATCATCCTAGAATAGTTGAGTTGTTAAATCAGGCACAATCAAAAAAAATAATAAAACTATAGAGGAACTTTCAGAATTATTAATGGAAGAATATTCCCCGAACCCCAAGGAGGAGGGAGCAACTCTAGGAAAAAGAACCTTTGATCAAAGAGTTACCAATCAAGAGCAAACTGTCAAAGGACCCCATACAGGAAGAATAATAGCCGAGAGGGCAGAGCAGGAACAGGAGAAAAATGGTAATTTTTTTGAGCTATAGGTAACCTTAATAAAAACTTTACTATTAAAAAAAGCAGTCTATAAAATGTTATATTATAACATTTAAGTTTAGAAAAATGAAAAAATCTCTTTTATTTTTATTAATAAGCTCGGCTTTAACTTATCAAGCAGAGGCTATAAGCTACAAAGACCAACTACAATCGTTAGAAGATAGAATTTCTAATTTAGAAAAAACCAAAGCTACTAACAACAAAAATTACGCTTTAAGCACTGCCGTGCAAAGAAGATTAACAGGAGATAATAAATTTAACCCAGCTATTTCGTTAATTGTCAATGGCCAATATAGCAAATTTTCAGAAAAAGAACCTGAAATTCTGGGGTTTGCCATAGGTGAAGAAGGAGCACGAGGAGAGGAAGGCTTATCTCTTGGTGAAACAGAGTTAAATATCTCAACTAATATTGATGATAAATTTTATGGTAGTGTTACCGCAGCTCTAGTTAAGGAAGATGGAGAAGATAAGCTAGAATTAGAAGAGTCATTTATTCAAACTTTAAATGCATATAAAGGTTTCTCTTTAAAGGCTGGTAAGTTTTTTGCTACAATAGGCTACTTAAATCAGCAACATAAACATGCTGATAATTTTGCTGACCGACCTTTGCCATATAGAATATTTCTTAATAGTGCCTTTAATGATACTGGTATTGAAGTTTCTTACTTACTACCAACTCCTATTTATGCTGAAATTGGCTATGGCTTATTTAGAGGAGATGACTTTCCAGCTGGGAATGCAGGAGGAGAGGGTGCTAATGCCGCAACTGGCTATATTAGAATAGGTGGAGATTTAACGGCCAACACCTCATGGAGATTAGGTGGTTCTATTTTAAATAGCAAAACTATCAACCGTGAATCTAATGAAGATGAAGTAGCTTTTGCTGGTAAGAATAATATTGCTATCTTAGATCTTAAATTTTCACATAGCTTTACGGGTAATCGCAAGAATAATGAGTTAATAATTCAATCTGAATATTTTCAACAAGAAGAAGATGGTAAATATACTATAGATGGCATAACCGCTGCAGTAGATAGGAAAAACAAAGGTTTTTATGGTGAGCTAATTTATAAATTTACTCCTAATTATCGTATTGGCTATCGTTATGCAAAGCTTAGCTCAGCCAAAATTGCTCCTGAATTAGCTGGCACAATCTTAGATAGCCAAAATCATAATCCATATGTTAATTCAATTATGCTTGATTGGACCAATAGTGAATATGCAAGAGTTAGATTGCAATATAACGAAGATAAAGCATCAGTAGAAACTGATAACCAAGTAATTTTACAATATATCATGTCTTTAGGAGCTCATGCTGCACATAATTATTAAAAAATTACTTAAGTTAAAAATAGCAATCTTAGTAATTTTTATTAGTTTTGGTTTTAGCAGCAATGCCAAAGCCAAGCTAAATATTTTTGCTTGTGAAGCAGAATGGGCTGCTTTAACTAAAGAAATTGTGCAAGATAAAGCAAATATATATGTTGCAGTTAAATCTGGCCAAGATGCACATTATTTACAAGCTAGACCCAGCTTAATTAATCAAGCGAGAAAAGCTGATTTTCTTATATGCAATGGAGCAGATTTAGAAATAGGTTGGCTTAACTTAGTTATTCAAAACTCCAGAAATAACAATATCAAAAAAGGTAATATGGCCCATTTTATGGCAGCTGACCATGTGCAATTATTAGAAATACCTAAAGAATTAGACCGCAAATATGGTGATATACATGCTTATGGCAATCCTCACTTACATTTAAACCCTAATAATTTATTAATTATAGCTAAAAAATTAACTATTGCTTTAGTAAAAACAGATCCTAGCAATAAGAATTTTTATGAAGAGAATTTAAAAAAATTTATTTTTACTCTGACACAAAAGTTAAATTTATGGCAAAAAAAAGCCCAAAAATTAGCTCAACAGAAAATTATTGTTATTCATAAAAGATATGTCTATCTAGTAGAGTGGTTAGGTTTAAATCAAGTTGCTACCATTGAAGAATTACCTGGCATTTCGCCTTCCTTAAGACATTTAAAAGACATAAAGCAACAATTTGCAAACCAAGATAATATTTTAGCAATAATAGCACCTTTTGATAATAACTCATATATTAAATGGCTAATAGAAAACACCAATAGTAAAATTGTAAACTTACCTTTTGCACCAGCAGAAAATCAAGATATTTTTAGTTTCTATACCGAGATTATTACTAAACTAACTAGCGCGCAAAACTAGCTTGAGAAATATTCTTACTCCATAAATTGCCTGAGCATTTGAACTAATACTAATTCCCATTTATAAAGCTGTTTTTAGTCAATAATACCAAATCCCATCTATAAACTGTTTTTAGTCACTAATATTAGTTTCAGAAATTTTAAGCTGAAATTGCAGGACTAGCCTTAGCTAATGCAAAATTTTAGCTTGGAATTTATGGGGTTAAAATTGCAGGATAAAATAGCACTTTATTCATTTATTTTCTTCTCAAAATAATCAAAGATACTTTCATAAATCTTATTACCTTCTACTAAATCTTCTGTTCCTGCATCAATATTAGGATTGTCATTAATTTCTATTATATATGGCTTACCATCAATCTCTTTTATATCAACTCCATATAGACCATCACCTATTAATGATGCTGTTTTAAGAGCAATTTTCATAACTTTCCGTGGCACCTTATCAATTGGTACCGCCTCAGAATTTCCCTCTTTATTAAACCGCGAGTTATGATTGTAGATTTGCCAGTGTTTTTTTGCCATAAAATATTTGCAGGCAAATAAAGGCTTATTATCCAAAACACCGATACGCCAATCAAAGTCTGAAGGCAGATATTTTTGAACTAATATTAATTCACTATGTTTGAACATTTGTTGTATTTTCTCTTCATACTCATGCATATTATTTACTTTGAATACGCCAGTTGAAAATGATCCATCTGGGATTTTTAATACTAATGGAAACTCAGCTTCATTAAGAACAATTTCACTCTTCTTGCCTTTTGTCACAAAAAATGTCGGGGGTTCTGCAATATTATTTTTTTTTAACATCTCAGATAAAAATACCTTATTACAACATAGCAAAATTGAATCCTTGTCATCAATACAAGGAATATCCTCTTTATATGCCTTTTGTGCAAAACGGTAGGTATAATGATTGACATTGGTGGTTGTTCTAATAAATAAAGCATCATATTCAAGCAAACTATTAAATTTGCTATTATCAATTAGCTCTACATAAAATCGTTTTTTTCGACCTATCTCTATAAATTTCTTTAAAGCCCCTTTGTTGGAACTTGGCATTCGATCTTGCGGATCATGCAAAACTGCCAACCAATAACGCTCAGGCATCTGACCCTTTCTAGACCAATATGAACCAATATATTTTTCCAACGATTCATAAAAAAATTTTTTATTCTCATGCAAATTTGCTAATTTGCCAGGCTCAACTTTTTTTATCTTTAATTGACCTTTAACATCATGAAAAGTCACTCTCAATATTGGTAGCCGAAATGAATCAAATAGGATTCGTCCTATTTTCTCAAATTTTTTAATTCTACTTCTACCAAAACAAAAGATTGTAGTATTACTGCCTGTTAACTCCTTACGCGCTAGCTCTATAGTTACTAGTAATTTAGGGTCAGAATGAATATTTGCAATAGAATCACGATGTAAGAACTTCCATTTTGCATGAACAATATCTGAAACTGCTGGTATACATCTATGCTTCCTCGCTTTTGCCAATAATGAACAATAATAACCATTATGTAAATAAGCATAATCGCTACATAGATTAATAACTCTTAAAGAATTTCTATTGATTAGATATTCTGACAAATTTCCAGCAATATAATTTTCAGCAGAAATGACTTTTTGATTACCTATATCATCCCAATTATATTTTGCTGGATTATCACAGATGATTAGGTAATGCGGAGTTAAAGGTTTCATTTGATTAAAATTTTGATCATTTCTATTGCATCACAACCATCCATATAATAGTCATATTTAAGCTTACCAGCTTTATATCCGATGGATTTATAAAGATTAATAGCAGCAATATTATCAGTCCGAGTTTCAAGCTTTATACCTAATTTCTTATCAACAAATGATTCAGAAGCTAACAATAATTGCCTCCCAATTGATTGCCTTTGAAACTCTGGTAATATTGCCACGGAATATTGCCTAGCGAATTTATGTTTTGACACAAGTAATGTTAATAAATATCCCACAATCTTATTGTTTTTTTCTGCAATCAAAAAACTATGGCTTTTATGGTTGATAAAATTACGCATAGAGTTTTTGGATAACAAATCAAACTCAAAACATACTCTTTCTATTTCATATAGCTCAACCAAATCACTATCTTTTGCCTTACGAATAATTATCATAAAATTTTAACTAAGAATTGCCAAAATGAGTTTATTGCAAATTAACAAATAAATTTTAGACCTTTACCCTTTATGCTTCTATACACACTTAAACAGATAAATGGGAAATATCATCCATTTATTAATTTGATACTCTTGAATTATAATGTATCAAAAATCAAGCATATATTTGGTATTTTTGAAAGATAATTTATTTCTGTGGCTTTTTTGCTTTGAGTATTAAAACTAATAATAAATTGCTGGTCTATATAATACCAATTCCTATCTATAAATCTATTTTTATTCTTAAATTTATCAAATTCAGGGCAAGTCATCGTTGGTGTAAATTCAATAATTTCAAAATCAGCAATTTTATTTTTAAAAAAAGGATCTTCTTCAGCAATCATTGTAGCCTCATCTTTATTCCGACAATCAGCAATTATAACACCTCCAGTTCTCGGACTTTTCCTGCCTGAGATGATAAACTTACCTAATGAATAATATTTTTGCAAATATGCGATATGTTCATCAATATAATTATCAACATCAACCTCGCTTAAATCTTTTATACCAAATCCCATCTTTAAAGTTGTTTTTAGTCAATAATATTAGCTTCAGAAATTTTAAGCTAAAATTGCAGGACTAGCCTTAGCTAATGCAAAATTTTAGCTTGGAATTTATGGAGTTAAAATTTAAAAATAAAAATAGGTTTAAAGATGGGATTTGGTATTATATAACTTAGACAAATAATAAACATAGTAAAAATTTACTTCATAAATTATAAAAACTAAACTTATAGTTACTTTTTCGACCATCCCACAATTTTTTACTCTACTCTTTTGTGGGATTTAAGTAATAAAATTGTAATAATATTAAAAGCTTTGCTGCACACCTAAGGTGATAATATTGGTCAAGCCTAATTGTGGGCCAGCTAATTTTTGATATAAAGGAAATTTATATTCTACAGCTAATCTAGTAGCATCTTTATTGCCTGTATTTAACAAATAATTAAAACCTAGAGCTCCTGTAAGTATCTGACCACTACTTAAAGATGATTTGCGAGATGGGCTAGTCATTAGCGCAGCTTCAATCATATTATCTTTACCATCTATCTTGGCCTCATCTTGATAGCTAATATTCAAAGAAGAGCTTAAGTTATTAGTTAGTTTATGAGCATACCAACCAGTTAAACTTAGCTTATTTCCTAGTGAATAACCTTGGCTATTTCTGCCTAATCTTGCTAATGATTTTAACTGATAACCAATAGAATTTTGCTTTAAATATTTAACTCCAGTGAAAGCCATAGTTACATCATAAGTTCCACTACCTAATTGCATTCTATATGGTAATCTCAAGCCATTATAACTAGCTTTTATTGTTGCTGTTGCTAAAGAAACCCCTAACTCTAAACTATTCTGCCAATTATTAGTTGATAAGTTAATTAAATCAGAAATTTTAACATCGGCAAAACCTTCACTGCTCATTTTACTAATATTGTTAGTCATTGCATTAAGCATCTTCATATTATTTTCAATGTAAGGCAACATAAGCATTAAACTATGCCGTTTATTTAAGCCATACATTGCACCAAACATATGCATTTTCATATTCATCTCGGTTGGAACCATCATATAGCCAGTTACCTTCTTATGCGAAACTTTAGAATCTCCATCATATAAATCAGACATATTCATTGTCATTAAACGATATGATAACATCCATTCATTATTTTTATGCGTGTGATCTCCCATAATCGTTATTGGGGCATGCGCATCAGGTCGGTCAGCAAGAACCTCGTTAGTAAAGATTAATAAACATAATATCTGAATAATTTTTATGAACATTCCAAATCCTTTAACTCACACCAATAATAGATTTAGATTAGCTATTATACAAGATTATAATTCTAATCTTAGCATCTCATTATAATCGGGCCTTCTACGAATAATTCTGTAATTATCAGCTGTAACTAAAATTTCAGCTATTAAAGGCCTACTATTATATTCATTAGCCATTACTGCCCCATATGCACCAGCAGAACGAATAGCAATTAAATCATTTGCTGCTAATTGTGAAAATGCCAAATCTTTGTGAAATATATCTGTTGTTTCACAAACTGGTCCAACAAAATCATAGATTTTTTGCTGGGTTTCTTGCTTAATCACTGGAATAAATTGATGTTTAGCATCATATAAGGCAGGACGCATTAAATCATTCATACCTACATCTAAAATAGCAAATTCCTTAATATTGGTTTTTTTTATAAAATTTACTGATGTCACTATAATACCGGCATTAGCAGCTATCATCCGACCTGGCTCAAAAATAAATTCTTTGCTCTCAAAGTTAAATTCTTGTACTAACTCTTTTATTAATAAGCCATATGCTTCTGGGGCTATAGTTTGATGATCACTATATGGTACTCCTACCCCACCTCCTAAATCAATAATTTTTACTTCAAAATTAGCTTGTTCTAATTTTTGCACAAATTCAAATAACTTTCTAAAAGCTAGAGCAAAAGCAGCTATATCATTAATTTGTGAACCAATATGTACAGATAAGCCTCTGAAATTGATGTTTTCTGCCTGTATAGCAAGCTGTACTGCCTGCTCGGCCATATCTAAATCTATGCCAAATTTATCACCTTTTTTACCCGTAGAGATTTTATCATTAGCACCAGCTCCAACATTAGGATTCACTCTAATTGCAATTGGTGCTTTAACCTTCATTGCTGCCGCAATTTGATTTATTTGCTGAATTTCTTCAAGAGATTCTACATTAAATTGCAAAATTTTTTCGGTTAAGCCATAAGCTATTTCAGCTGCATTTTTACCTACACCAGAAAAAACTATTTTATCAGCTGCAACCCCAGCAGTTAATGCTCTATAAATTTCACCTTGCGATACTACATCTGCTCCAGCCCCTTCCGCTGCTAATAATTTTAATATCGAAATATTACTATTAGCTTTAACTGCAAAACATATTAGTTTTTTACTTAAAGTTAAAGCCTGAGACATAACCTTAAAATGCCTCACTAAAGTAGCATTAGAATATAAGTAAAATGGTGTTCCCACTTTCTTTGCTAATTCAGGAATCGCCACATTTTCTGCATGTAAAATATTATTTTTATAATTAAAATGATCCATTAATTTTCTCTTTTTGTTCCACCTTACCAGATTTAGGCAAATATAATTCTCCTTTTTTACCGCAAGATATTAGTATAATAGTTAATAATATAATAGTTATTCTAAACATATTTTTTTTTTGCTGTTTTTAAAGCTTTTTTTACTTGTATTGGAGCTGTACCACCATATGAATTTCTTGATTTTACAGCCGCAGCCACTGTCAATATATCGTAAATATCAGCTTGAATTCTAGGCTCAATTTTTTGCAATTCACTAAGTTGCAAATCAGCTAAATCTAGCTTCTTCTTTTCAGCTAATTTAACTATTTTTCCTGTAATATGATGTGCCTCTCTGAAAGGAATTTTAAAATTTTTCACCAAATAATCAGCAAGATCAGTAGCAGTAATAAAACCAGCCTGAGTAGCAAGTAATAATTTATCTGCTTTAACTTCCATATCTGTTACCATACCAATCATCGCTTTTAAAGCTATAATCATAGTATTATGACTATCAAATAAAGGCTCTTTATCTTCTTGCATATCTTTACTATAAGCAAGAGGCAATGCTTTCATTGTAGTTAATAAAGACATTAAGTTACCATAGATACGCCCAGTTTTACCCCTTACTAATTCGGCCGCATCTGGGTTACGTTTTTGGGGCATAATGGAACTACCAGTGGTAAAACTATCAGATAATTTTATAAAATCATAAGCTTTGCTTAACCATAAAATGATTTCTTCAGCAAAACGGCTTAAATGGCCAATAGAGATAGCACTATTTGCCAAAAAATCTAACACAAAATCACGATCAGAAACACTATCTAAAGAATTAGCTGTTGGTTCCTTAAATTTTAATAATTTAGCTGTTTTAGTGCGATCTATAGCAAAAGAAGTGCCAGCAAGTGCAGCTGCACCTAATGGACATTGATTTAAACGCTCATTTGCAGCTTCAAATCTGGATAAATCACGAGCCAGCATTTCAACATAAGCATGAAGATGATGAGCAAAAGTCACTGGCTGCGCCGCCTGCAAATGCGTGTAGCCCGGCATAATTGTATTAAGATTAGCTTCTGCTAACTTAATTAGAGCTGCACATAATTCTTTTAATAAAGCAATAATTTCTAGATTAGCTTCTTTAACATATAATTTAAAATCTGTTGCTACTTGATCATTGCGTGAGCGGGCTGTATGCAGCTTACCAGCTACCTCACCCATAATTTCTTTTAATCTAGCTTCTATATTCATATGAATATCTTCAAGCTCTGCTTTAAACTCAAACTCACCATTAGTAATTTCTTTTTCTATTTGTTGCAAACCCTTAATAATTTTATTAGCTTCACTCTTAGTGATAATTTTACAATCAGCTAGCATCTTAGCATGCGCTATTGAACCGGCTATATCTTGTCGGTATAGTTTCTGGTCATAGGCTATTGAAGCATTAATATCTTGCATCACTTGATCTGGCGCTTTAGTAAAATGACCTCCCCACATTGGATTTGCTTTAGAATATTTACTCATTTTTTTCTTTAAAATTTATATTTTTGTAATTATTATTTTTGTTAAATTTTTAATTATGGCCAAAAAATCACAAAATTTTACTATTGTTTCAATTATTGCAATAATCTTAGCTCTTACTGGATATTTTCTTTATAACAAGTTTTTTAAAAAAATCGAGCTAGAAAATTACGATATGCCTCAAGCCGAAATTGGCAGAATATCACCAGCAGAACCATTACCCTTATTCAACTTTACTGACCAAAATAACCAACCTATCAATATTGAGCAATATAAAGGTAAAGTATTAATAATAAATTTTTTGGCAACATGGTGTAAACCATGTATAAAAGAACTACCTCAATTTGACCAAATGGCCGAGATTTTTGGCACAGAAAATATGGCTATTATTCCCATATCTATTGATAGTGCTGTATCTTTAACAAAGTTAGAAGAATTTTATCAAGAACATAATATTAATAATTTAGCAATCTATCGCGATTTAAACTTAAAAGCTTATGAAGCTGTTATGGCTTATGGTGTACCAACTACCTTAATTGTAGATCGCGACTTAAATGCTCATTTAAAAGTATCTGGCTATTTAGATTGGCATGATCCACAAATAATGAACTTATTAAATAGTCTTTAATGTATCAACAAATCATACAAGCTAAATTAACTGAAAATATTAATTGCACCTCTCTAGAAATTATCAATGAATCTAATTTACATGCAGGTCATAATGGTTTTTCTGGTGAGGGTGAATCACATTTTCGTATAAAAATTTCTGCTCCAGAATTTAAGCAACTCTCACGCATTGAGATTCATCGCAAAATAAATAAAATTTTAGCAAAAGAATTAGCTACAATACATGCTTTAGCTATAGAAATCATCTAAATATAGCTGAGACTCTTCTAACGTTCACCTAATACCAAATCCCCTCTATTAAGCTGTTTTTAGTCACTAATACCAAAGCCTATTTACAAAGCTATTTTATCATGTAGCTCTATTTTAGCGTAATTAGACATAAATTTACGATATGCTAATAATTTAGGGCCATATTCTAACCCTTTAATTATAGATAAACTTCTTAATGTAGCAAATAAATGAATATCTATTAATGCTAGCTTACCACAAGCCGACTCTGAACTATAGAGTAATTCTTCTAATTTAATTAAAAGCTGATTTACCAGCTTTATATAAGTGTCTCTTGCTAGGAAATGCTCACTAAAAGAGCCTATATATGCTTCTTTTTTAGTTTTAAAATATGCTCTAGCTTCTTCAGTAGCAAACTCAGCTAGAAATTTACCCCTATCTACCATTAACCATGTTGGCATAGCTAATTTATAACTATATTCTTTAAGCTCGGCCTCTAATCTCTCTATTGGATTTGTCACTGAATCATGCAGTCTATTGAGCATAGGAGCGCCATAATTATTATCAATATAATCAATAATATCTAGACTTTCTGGCATATAACTCCCATCTTCCTTTTGTAATATCGGCACTAATTTTTTTCCAATCATTTTAATAGGAAGTTTTTCATCATCATTTAATAAGGTTATTAATTCTAGCTTAATTCCCTTAAAACCAAAAATCATTCTTGCTTTTACACAATAAGGACAATGATCATATATGTATAATTTCATCTAGCTTAGTAAAAATTTAATATTATGCCAAATTTCAGCTATAAAACTAATTATCTTTTGCCATTTTACGGTTCAAATTACTAATTAGCATTTTAAATTAGCTCAATCTAGTAATACCATTTTATTTGAAAATTTCTAATTGAAAACTAGTTATACCAATTCCCATCTTTAAAACTGTTTTTAGTTAATAATATTAGCTTCAGAAATTTTAAGCTAAAATTGCAGGACTAGCCTTAG
>CAXPEK010000008.1:0-3911 GCA_964216065.1 Candidatus Actinomarina sp. | reverse complement strand
CAGAGCAAATCTGGCAAAAGATATCTTGATTTAGGGGCAGGAATTGCCGTAAACTCACTAGGCTATGCTAACAAAAAATTAGTAAAAACTTTGCAGAAAGCTGCGCTTAAACCCTGGCATGTTTCTAATTTATATGAGATAGAAGGTCAGTTTAAATTGGCGCAGCAATTAGTACAACATTCTTCTTGTGATCAAGTATTTTTTTGCAATTCGGGGGCAGAAGCTATTGAGACAGCCATAAAAATTATTAGAAAATATTACCATAGTAAAAAACTTTATCAAAAGAAAGAAATTATTACTTTTGAACATGGTTTTCATGGTCGTACTTTTGCAGCTATTTCTGCTGCGGGTAGCAAAAAATATCAAGAAGGTTATGCGCCATTATTACCTGGCTTTCGTTATATAAAAACTAAAAATCTTACTATTGAAAAATTAGCCAAAGAAATTAATAGCAAAACAGCAGCAATATTCATAGAGCCGATACAAGGAGAAGGGGGAGTTCATGTATTTGACTATAAATTTTTGCAAGATTTAGCTAAATTATGCCAAGTTAAGAAGATTATATTAGGGGTAGATGAAGTTCAGTGTGGCATGGGCCGAACTGGTAAAATATTTCATCATCAATGGGCGGAAATTCAGCCTGATATTATTACTGCGGCTAAAGGAATAGGTGGAGGCTTTCCCTTAGGGGCTTGTTTGGTTAAAGGTGATATAGCAAGTGCCATGACTATGGGTTCACATGGTGGAACTTATGGAGGTAGCCCTTTGGCTATGGCAGTTGGTAATGAGGTATTTAGACAGATCTCAGCACCAAAATTCTTAGCTCAAGTTAGAGAAAATGGCACAATATTTAAAGAAAAATTATGTAGTTTAAAAGCAGAATTCCCAGAAATTATTACAGAAGTAAGGGGTGAAGGTTTGATTTTAGGTATCAAAATTGCTGATTCTTACCTTAAGTTAGTTGAGCTGTTTCGTGAATATGGTCTTTTAACTATACCAGCTAGTAATGATGTTATTAGAATTATACCCCCTTTGATTATTAAAAAGAAAGAGATTATATTGGCTATCTCTTATATGAAGAAAGCATTAGAACAATTTAGAAAAAATGACTAAAAAAGACTTTATATCTCTAGCAGATTTTACCCAATCTGAGTTAGAACAAATAATAGCTTTAGCCTTCAAATTAAAAAAAGAACCTCACTCACTAATTGCAGCTAATAAGCATTTAGCTATGATTTTTGAGAAGAGTTCGACTAGAACCAGAATTTCTTTCGAAGTGGCAATTAATCAATTAGGTGGTAAAGCAGTCATATTAAATACACAAGATATGCAGCTAGGTAGAGGAGAGACTATTGCAGATACTGCAAAAATTTTGTCGCGCTATGTAGATTTAATTATGATTAGGGCTAACAAGCACCAAGATGTTATTACTCTGGCAGAGTCAGCAGATATTCCTGTGATTAATGGCTTAACTGACTTTAATCATCCCTGCCAGCTTCTTACGGATATATTTACCTATATAGAGCATAAAGGTTCTATAAAAGATAAGCTTGTTGCCTGGCTAGGTGATGGCAATAATATGTGTAATTCTTGGTTAAATGCGGCTTTAATTTTTGGCTTTAGATTGAATTTAGCTATAGCAAAAGGTTATTATCCAGATCAAAATTTATTGGCTAGGGCTAGGGCTGCTAATTTAGTCAATATTTATGAAGATGCAAAGAGTGCAGCAAAAGATGCTGACTTGATTACAACTGATACATGGGTTTCAATGGGTGATCAAGATAGTGCAGCGAGAAAAGAGGCTTTTAGTAAATTTCAGGTTACTGAGGAGCTAATGTCTTTGGCCAAAGCTGATGCTATTTTTATGCATTGTTTACCTGCTCATCGTGGTGAAGAAGTAACGGCAGAAGTAATAGATGGCCGTCAGTCTGTAGTGTTTACTGAGGCAGAAAATAGATTACATGTACAAAAAGCTATTATAAGTTTTTTGCTTTCTAATAAATAGATTATGGCTAGATATACAGTTAAAGATATAGCAAAAAAATATCAAGCAAAAGAGAGGTTAGTCGCAGTTGCTGCTTATAGCAAAATTATGGCAGAATTAGCGGATAATCATGCTGAGATAATTTTAGTTGGTGATTCTCTAGGTATGGTAATTTATGGGCTAGAGTCAACTTTGCCAGTAAATTTAGATTTAATGATTAAGCATGGCTTAGCTGTGGTAAAAAATAGTAGTAAAGCTATGATTGTAATAGATATGCCTTTTGCTACATATCAGGTTACACCAGAATTAGCTTTTCAAAATGCCGCAAAAATTATTCAAGAAACTGGTGCTAATGCAGTAAAGTTAGAAGGAGGAGTAGAGTTACAAGATACAATCTCATTTTTGACTAAGCGCGGTATTGCTGTATTAGGTCATATAGGTCTTATGCCTCAATATGTTAATCAATTAGGTGGTTATAAAATACAAGGTAAAGATATATTATCGGTAGAGAAAATTATCGCAGATGCTATCGCTGTTGCTGAAGCTGGAGCTTTCGCTTTAGTTATTGAAGGAGTAAAAGCAGAGGTGGTGCAAGCAGTTAAGCAAAAGGTTAATTTGCCGTTAATTGGCATTGGTGCTGCCAAAGATTGTGATGGTCAGATATTAGTAGCGCATGATTTACTGGGTTTAACTGCGGAAGTACCTAAATTTGTGAAAAAATATAAAAATTTGCGTCAAGAGATAGCCAATGGTTTTGCTGAATATAAAGCTGAGGTTAAATCTGGTAAATTTCCTAGTGATGAACATACTTATAAGTAAAATAGCAACATGCAAAAAGCCAAAATTATTAAATTAGTTAAAGCTGCTTTAGCAGAAGATATAGGCAAAGGAGATTTTACTTCTAAATATACTATTGCTAAAAAGCAACAAGCAGAATTTAGCTTACTTGCTAAAGATAATTTAATTTTATGTGGTATAGATTTTTTTACAGAGGCTTTTAAGGTTTTGGATAAAAATATCCAATTAACCTTTTTTTTTTCAGAAGGAGATAAAATAGCCAAAGGGCAGATTATTGCCAAAGGGGTGGGTAATGCCAGAGCAATTCTAGCTGCAGAGAGAGTAGCTTTAAATTTAATGCAATATATGTCAGGTATTGCTACTAACACTAATTTATTTGTAGAAAAAATTAAAGCTTATCCAGTTAAGATTTTGGATACGAGAAAAATTTTGCCTTTTTATCGTGAGACAGCAAAATATGCGGTTCTAGTTGGAGGGGGTGAAAATCATCGTATGAGTTTAGATAAGCAAATTTTAATTAAAGATAATCATATTATTGCGGCTAAATCCATTGCTAATGCTCTAAAAAACTCTGCCGCTGCTAAATTAACAATAGAAATAGAATGTGAAACTTTAGAGCAGGTGCGTGAGGCTTTAAAATTTAATCCTGATATTATTATGCTAGATAATATGTCTATCAGTAATTTGCGTAAAGCGGTGAAAATTATTAATAAAAAAACTAAAATAGAAGCATCTGGCAATATTAATTTGGCTAATGTCGCTAAAGTAGCTGCTACGGGGGTCGATTATATTTCGGTAGGAAGCTTAACTCATTCAGTAAAAGCTAGTGATTTATCGCTTAACTTAAAAATTATCTAGCTAGTATCTTGACCTAGGCAGCAATCTTGTTTAAGCTACAGCACAACAAAAATTAATGATTATGGTTATAAAATATTTTCAAGACGCTTTACAAAAATTTATGCAATATCAAGCATCCGGTGGTATTTTATTGCTGATTATGACTATTTTAGCTCTGATATTTGCTAATTCTGATTTATATAATTTTTATCATCATTTTTTAGAATCTCCCATTACTGTTACGATTAGTAATTATATCATTGCTTTAAATGTTGAGAAATTTGTGAATGAC
>CAXPEK010000007.1:0-4230 GCA_964216065.1 Candidatus Actinomarina sp. | reverse complement strand
AAACATATATACGATTTTCTTCTTCGTAAAGCGATAATCCATAATTATCTAATTTTTCTTCAGCTGTATTATAATCACCAAATAAAACTCTAAGATATAAATCTTTTTCTTCACCTAAAAAGTCTATTCCTCTAAGCTTTATCTTAACTGATTCTTCTGCTGCTAAATTCGGTAATATCTGATATATTTCACTAGGTTTATAATTCTGGTATGGACTAACTATTTGATTTAACCAAAATTTAGGTATAAAAATGCTAAAGGAAACTAACAATAATAGCAATGACTCTCGCAATTTACTTCTTACAATAAAATAACCTTGTAATGCTGCTGTAAAAACTAATATAGCTACGGTAGATTTAATAAAAATTCCAATGGCTCCAATCAAACTATCTACACCTATTAGTAACAGTCTATTATCATAGATAAATAAGAATGGTAGAATCATCGTTCTCATACTATATAAGAATGCTTGAAAACTAGTTTTTATCGGATTACCACCAGAAACAGCAGCTGCCGCGAAAGAGGCGAGACCAACCGGAGGCGTAACATCAGACATTATACCAAAATAGAATACAAAAAAATGTACTGCTACCAAAGGAATAATAACACCATTTTGTTTACCTAATTCTACTATTACAGTGGCCATTAAGCTTGAAACGACTATGTAATTGGCAGTAGTAGGTAGCCCCATTCCCAAAATAACAGATATAAAAGCTGTAAATAATAACATTAAAAACACTGAATTTCCTGCTACTATGGAAACTAACTCGGTCATTTTATTACCCACTCCTGTCTGGGTTACTGTGCCTACAATAATACCCGCAGCTGCTGTTGCTACACCTATTCCGGCCATATTTTTAGCACCTGTTATTAGCCCCCAATATAAATCTTGTAAACCTTCTAAAAATTTCTTTTTATAATTTTTCTCTTTACGAAAATAATTAGTTAAAGGCTTTTGTGTCACAATTATAATAATCATTGCTAAAGTAGCCCAAAAAGCAGAAAGACCTGGCGATAATCTCTCTACCATTAAACACCAAATTAACACAGCTATAGGTAATAAATAATATAAACCTGTTTTTACAGTTGCCCCAACTTCTGGCAATTCTGTTATCTCATGATCTGGATTATCATCTAAATCTGGCAATGTTGATTTTATTTTTACTAACCATAAATAAATAGATAAAATCATTAAACTTATTATTAATAAACCTATTTTACCAAGACTTGCTTGTAAAAAACTAAATAAATAGTAACAAATACCTGAAATTATCACAATAGAGCTAATAATTATCATGCTTCTTAATAAAGTAAGCTTTAAATTAGAAACGCCCCTTTTCGGCAAAGTTTTCATATTACTTTTCAAAGCTTCTAAATGCACAATATATAATAAAGCAATATAAGATATAACTGCTGGTATAAAGGCATGTTTTACTACTTCAGTATATGCTATACCAATATATTCTACCATTAAAAATGCAGCTGCTCCCATAACTGGAGGCATAATTTGCCCATTTACCGAAGAAGCAACCTCAACTGAACCAGCCTTCTCCCGAGTAAAACCCACTTTTCTCATTAGTGGCATAGTAAATGTACCAGTTGTAACTACATTAGCAATAGAAGAGCCAGAAATTAAACCAGTCATACCAGAAGATAATACTGCTGCTTTAGCAGGACCTCCCTTTAAATGACCTAGTAAAGAAAAAGCAACCTTAATAAAATAATTTCCAGCTCCGGCCTTTTCCAGCAAAGAACCAAATAAAACAAACAAAAAAACAAATCCTGTAGAAACTCCTAAAGCTATACCAAATACCCCTTCTGTAGATAACCATTGATGCGATGCTATTTTTTGTAAATTATGCCCCTTGTGAATTAAAACCTCAGGCATGTAAGGGCCAGCATAAGTGTATATTAAAAACAATAAAGCAATAATAGCCAAAGGAGGACCAAGAGCTCTTCTAGTGGCCTCAATTAAAAATGCTAGACCTAAAATTGATATCACTACATCAAATCTGGTAGCCATACCTGCTCTTTGTGATAATTGATTATAAAAAACCAACAAATAAAGAGCAGCAAATACTGCTATAATAGCTATAATCCAGTCAATAATTGGAACTTTGTTACGAGGTGAGCCACCAAATGCTGGATAAGAAATAAATACCAACGCAAACGCAAAAGCTAAATGAATATATCTAGATTTAGTAGAGTCTATTACCAAAATTTTAAAAAAATTGATATTTTCTGCTAAAAAAAATGGTAAGGGAGACGCTATCCAGAGTTGAAATAATGACCAAGAAAAAGCCACAAAAAGAGAAAATTTAAGAGTCAAACCTTCTGGTCTTCTAGCTCCAGTATCATTATCCAATACCAAGTCATGCAAATCTTGTATATTTTTTTTTGACATCAGAAATTGTCTTAATTCTACTAGTTTTTAAGTAAGCCTTTTTCTAAGTAATATTTCTTAGCACCTTCATGAATAGGAGCAGTATTACCTTCATTTATCAAATCTCCTGGATTTAGAGTCTGAAAAACAGGATGTAAAGTTTTAAAACTATCGAAATTATCATAAACAGCCTTTACGATTTCATAAGCTATCTCCGAATCTAATTCTTCAGTGGCAACAAAAGTAGCCTTAACTCCAAATGATTTAATCTCATTTGGATTACCCACATACATACCAGCCGGTATTGAAGCATGTGCGTAATAAGGACTTGAATTCACTATTTCGTCAATTTCTGGACCAGAAACATTAATTAATCTAGCTCCACATGAAGTTGTAACTTCTTGTATAACACCATTAGGGTGGCCTGATGCATAGATCATTGCATCAATCTTATTATCACACACCGCCTGCGGTTGCTCTGACGCTTTCAACTCAGATGCTAGCTTAAAACTATTTTTTGTCCAGCCCTTAGTCTGCATAATAACCTCCATTGTTGCTCTCTGCCCTGAACCTGGATTACCGATATTAACTCTTTTATTAACCAAGTCATCTAATGTCTTAATACCTGAATCTTCTCTAACCGCTATAGTAAATACTTCCGTATGTAACGAGAATAAAGTTCTTAGGCTTTTTCTCTCTTGACCACTAAAAGGTCCAGTACCATTATAAGCATGATATTGCCAGTCTGATTGCACAACCCCTAAATCTAAATTACCTTGATCTAAAGCGTTAAGATTATAAATAGAACCGCCCGTAGACTCTACAGAACATCTTATGCCGTGATTTTTGCGTTGGCGATTAACTAGGCGACATATTGCGCCACCAGCAGGGTAATACACTCCTGTTACGCCCCCTGTTCCAATGGTAACAAACTTGCCAGAAGCTGCTGCCATTTCTCCCATATATAAAAAAGAGCCAAAAGCAATTATTAACAAACAAAATATGTGTCTAATTTTTTTCATTATTTCCTCGAATTTGATGGTCGAATAATTATTTTATATAATATTTATTTCGTTATTCAAGTATTAATTTTGTAAAATCACTAGCATACCCCCCTAATAAACTAATATCGGACTCTTTTTTAAGGCTATTATATATTTTCTTTTTCACTTCACAAATATAAAAAGCTTCAGCATTAATTTCTATTTCTGTTAAAAATGTTTTTTCTACAATTTGACCTGCTAACTGGCATGGCACAGCTATTATTGCAATATCATAAGTAATAGTATCTAGCGTAATTTTGGCAGCTACTAATAAATTGCTCAAATAAAAACATTCTCGTGCGTTACCATTTAAATCTGGTAAATTAGCAAAAATTTTATACTGATTGTTAATATATAAATATTTATATAGTTTTTGATCATTCCTTTCAAACACTAACAAATCTTGACTCCCAAATTTGTTATTCAATCTTGGTGAGACATTTATTTGGGTTAAAGCTGAAAAATACTCTCTAATTAATCTTTTAGCTTTCTCTATATTAGTGCTAAAGCAATTTACCTCAAATTTCTTTTCATGTTGTAATGAAAATGAAATAATTAAACGCCAAATAGCAATAATAATTTGTTGAGGAATTTCCGTAGATTTGCTAAGCAAATTTACCAGCATGGCAAACTCTCTATCCGCTTTTATAAAGGATATATCACAATTTGATGATTTTATTTGCCCTACTTTCTTTACTAAAGCTATTCTAGCTTCTAGTAATTTAATCATTTGACAATCTATTAAATCTATTTCTTGCCTAATTTTATTTAGTTTTTCTTTCATTTTTAATATGATAATTTAAG
>CAXPEK010000006.1:0-3162 GCA_964216065.1 Candidatus Actinomarina sp. | reverse complement strand
TTATTAGTTGATGCGGCAGAAGGTCCTATGCCCCAAACTAAATTTGTGTTAACTAAAGCTTTAGCTTTAGGATTAAAACCAATAGTAGTTATTAATAAAATAGACCGCCCAGATCGTAGAGAAGATGAAGTATTAGATGAAATATTCGACTTATTTGTCTCTTTAGATGCTAATGATGAACAATTAGATTTTCCTACAATTTATGCTTCAGGTAGAGCTGGCTGGGCAGTAAAAGAACTAGGTGATGCTCAAGAAAATATCGCACCTTTGATGGATTTAGTAATAGATTATGTTCCTGCCCCTAAGGTAGATAAAGCTAAACCTTTTGCTATGCTTGCTACTATTTTACAACCAGATAGTTTCTTAGGCCCAACTCTAACTGGTAAAGTATATTCAGGAATTGGTAAAATTAATCAAAATGTAAAATCACTATCTTTATCTGGAGAACAAGTTGAAAATGCCCGTTTGACTAAATTATTTACTTTTGAGGGTATTAAAAAAGTACCTGCCGAAACTGTTGAAGCAGGAGATATTGTGGTAGTAGCTGGGCTACCTAAAACTAGTGTATCAGATAGTATTTGTGACCCGCAGATTAATGAGCCTATAGCATCCACCCCTATTGATCCTCCTACTATGTCAGTGACTATTAGTGTTAATGACTCACCTTTAGCAGGGCGTGACGGTGCTAAGGTAACCTCCCGCATGATTAGAGATAGGTTGATGAGTGAAGCAGCTACTAATGTAGCTATTACTTATAAAGAGGCAGATGGTAAAGATTCATTCGAAATTGGTGGTAGAGGTGAATTACAGCTTGGGGTATTAATTGAAAATATGCGTCGTGAAGGTTTTGAATTATCTGTATCTAGACCAAAAGTATTACTAAAAAAGGACGAGCATGGTAAAATTTTTGAGCCGATTGAGGAAGTAGTAATTGATGTAGATGAAGAATATTCATCTGTAGTTATTGATCGCCTAAATCAACGCAAGGCAGATATGAAAGAAATGAAACCAAGCAGCGACAAAGTTAGGCTTATTTTTCATGTACCTTCAAGAGGAATGATTGGTTTTCAGGGGGAATTTCTAACTATTACTAAAGGTTCTGGTATCTTAAATAGGATCTTTCATGATTATGCTGAATATAAAGGAGATTTAAACCAAAGAAAGTTGGGAGTATTAATTTCTATGAATAATGGGGAAGCTATAAGTTATGCGTTAAATAGTTTACAAGATAGAGGAATCATGTTTATTAATCCTGGTGAAGAAGTATATACTGGTATGATAATAGGTGAACATAGCCGTGATAATGATTTAGAAGTTAATGTCCAAAAATCTAAACAATTAACTAATTTTAGAGCTTCAGGTAAAGATGATTCTATTAAGTTAATTCCACCTAAAAAAATGACATTAGAACAAATGATGGCCTATATAGAAGAAGATGAATGAGTTGAAGTTACTCCTAATTATCTTCGCCTGAGAAAAACTATTCTTAATTCTAATGCCAGAAAGAAAAAGGCAAAAATATAATATTGCATATTGGCTGAGCTCTTGATATTTTAAAGCAAAATAGGTAAATTATGAAAATTAAAATTCTAATATCATTAATTTCTTTGCTAACTTTATCAGCCTGCATCATAGATATACCATTTATACCAGGTATATAATGGCTATTAGCCCAATATTACAAACAGCTAAAATAGAAAATAACTATTAATACTAGTAGTTTTTGTATCTTTTAGCTGTAAATAGCTTATAATTTTATTAATAGTATATTTGACTGATATTGCATTTATCAGCTATAAAGCTATTTTTCTTTTACGATTTTCATAAGCTTTCCATTGCAGCTTACTCAGCTAAATAAAATTATAATACCAAGATTAATAATGATGCTGCAGCTAAATACTTAATAATAATATTAATATTTATGACCACAAATTAAACAAGATTATGTTCTATAAAATCGGTATAATTTCTTGGCCTAATATTTCTCAGTGAATAGTAATCTATAATATATTTGATATTTGATACTGCTTTATTTAAATCATCATTTAGAATTACATATTTATATTCATTATAATGGCTTATTTCTGATTTTGCTTTAGTCATTCTCTCATTAATAATTTCTTTACTATCTAGACTTCTCGCTTCTAACCTCTCTCGCAACGCTTTGATAGAAGGCGGCAATACAAATATAGAAACCACATGGAACTCTTTATGTGCTGCTATTTCTCTTGCACCCTGCCAATCAATATCAAATATTACATTGGTTCCTTGTTTAATATGATCCTCCACAAATTTCTTAGGTGTACCATAATAATTACCAAATACTTCAGCATTTTCTAATAATTAATTATTACGCACTAATCTATTATATTCTGCTTTACTAACAAAAAAATAATCTTTCCCTTCAATTTCTCCAGCTCTTTTTGGCCTAGTTGTAACTGAAACTGATAATTTAATATTATCATATAATTCTAAAAGCTTTTTAGTAATTGTAGTTTTACCTGCACCAGAAGGAGAAGAAATTATAATCATGGTGCCTGGAAAGCGGTCCTTTGGTTCTATATATTTTGACATCTTAATTATACATTTGTAAAAATGTATAATCTGAGTTAGAAAAATTGCCAACATCTTTTTAAAAACTATGACAAAAAATATTATTATAACTGGTGCATCTAGTGGAATAGGTAGAGAATTAGCACTATATTATGCCAGAAAATCTTGTAATTTACTACTTATCGCTCGAAATAAAGATAGATTAAATGCAGTAGTTAATTTATGCACTAATCAAAATAATAATATAATAGCAGCTATATGTGATGTATGTGATAGTGAAAAATTAGCTAATATTATCTTAAATTTTGAGCAAAAATATAAAGTAGATCTTATTTATGCCAATGCTGGTATTTCAGCCGGTACCAGCCTAAATAATGAAACTTTACAGCAATTTAACAAAATACTAACAACAAATATTTTTGGTGTAGCAAATAGCATCTACCCACTTATTGAACATTTTAAAACTCGAAAATCTGGTCAAATTATCTTAATCTCATCAATGGCAGCTTTACACGCTCTTCCTTCAGCGCCAGCTTATAGCTGTTCTAAGATTTGTGTGAAATATTTTGGTGATTCATTGCGAGCAGAGTTAAAAAAATATAATATTAA
>CAXPEK010000005.1:0-2102 GCA_964216065.1 Candidatus Actinomarina sp. | reverse complement strand
ATTCTTCTTACAAGACAATTAAAAATTTATCCTAAATTTTTAAATTTGAATTTATATTCATAGCCAAAAATTTTTAATAAATTTTGAGCTTTTGCCAATCTAACATTACTTTGCTCATTGTGACCTTCTAACAATAATTTAGCATCTTGCTGGGCAATTTTTAAGAGTTCAAAATGCATATTTATAGAGGCAAACTTAAATTCTGGTATGCCACTTTGTTTAGTTCCTAAAACTTCACCTCCACCTCTAATTTTTAAATCTTCTTCTGCTATTTTAAAACCATCAGTGCTATCTCTCATTATAGCTAATCTTCTAAGAGAAGTTTTAGAAATAAGCCTCTTATCATATAATAAGATACATTTTCCCGCTTTATTACCTCGACCAACTCTACCACGTAATTGATGTAATTGTGCTAAGCCAAAATTTTCAGCATGCTCAATTACCATAATAGTTGCATCTACAACATTAACTCCAACTTCTATTACGGTAGTAGCAAGCAAAATTTTAATTTTGCCATTAATAAAATCTGCCAATATTTTGTTTTTCTCTTCTTGCTTCATTTTGCCGTGAATAAAACCTACTTCTTGACCAAAAATTTTTCTAAATTCTTGATAACGATCTTCTAAATTAGCCATAGATAATTGTTCAGATTCTTCTATTAATGGGCAAACCCAGTATATCTTTTCTTCATTTTTCAATGCTCTTGCGACAGCTGCTAATATTTCAGTTATACGTTCATTTGAAATAACTCTTGTAACTATATTTTTACGGTTAGCTGGCTTCTCCATTATAGAAGTTACTTCTAAATCACCATATAAAGTTAAAGCCAAAGTTCTGGGAATAGGGGTAGCTGACATTAGTAGAAAATTAGTATTTTGTCCTTTTTCTACTAGTCTTAATCTTTGTTCAACCACAAAGCGATGTTGTTCATCTATAATTACTAATCCTAAATTATTAAAATTTACTGCATCATAGATTAAAGTATGCGTTCCAATTAATAAATTTATTTCTCCATTTGCTAATTGTGCTAAAATTTCTTTTCTTTTTTTTCCTTTAGTTGCAGAGGTAATTAATGCTGTTTTGATTTTTAATTTAGGGAAATATTCATTAAAAAATTCATCATGCTGTTTGGCTAGAACACCTGTAGGCGCCATAAAAGCTGCTTGCTTACCTGCTTCTATAACATCTAATATTGCTAGAGCAGCTACTACAGTCTTGCCACAACCAACATCTCCTTGTAGCAATCTAGTCATTTTATTTGTGCTTGCCAGATCAGCTCTAATATCATCTAAAGCTTGATTTTGTCCCTTGGTTAAAGCAAAAGGTAACAAAGCTAATAATTTTCCTGCTAATATATTAGAACCTGATATTGGAGTTTGCTTAAAATCAAGCTGATTTGACCTAGCTATTCTTAAAGCTAATTGCATTGCCAGCATTTCGTCATAAGCAAGCCTTTTTAAATGGATAGAATCGTGAGTTAAGTCATCTAAATTATCTGGGTTATGCAATTTAATTAATGCTTGCTTGAATTTGGGAAAATTGTATTTTTTTATTATATACTCATCTTGCCATTCTGGTATTTCTTCAATTAATGTAAGAGCTTGCTTAATAATTTTGCGGTGAGTTAGAGGAAATAAACCCTGGGTAAGAGGATAGACTGGCTCAACGTAATTTTTAAAATTATGAGCTGTAAAAATTCTGTCTGGATTAATAAAATTTAATTTACCATTAAATATGGTTGCTTTGCCGCTAATAATTCTAGTTTCTCCGGTAGGAAGTAAGGTTTTTAGGTTATATTTTCTACTATTAAAATAACTTAAAGTTACTTCTTTGCCTAATTTATTACAACAATTAATAATGTAAGGTGAGCTTTTATATGATTCCCTATGATTGTTGATTAATATTTCAGTAGTTAATATTTGGTTGCTAGCTATATTACTGTAATCATCAGTTAATGATCTAGAAATAACTGAATTTGGTATATGTAGTAATAAATCAATAATTTTATCTCCAGATACTAACTAACTAATTAGTTTTCTTAAAGTTGGACATACTCCTGTTAAATAACTTATATTAGATAATATTTTCAGATCGGAAGAGCA
>CAXPEK010000004.1:0-2296 GCA_964216065.1 Candidatus Actinomarina sp. | reverse complement strand
CTCATGCTGAAAGCGTGGCTGCGCAAAGGGCACAGCAGTCTAAAAATAGCTGCTGCACTATATCTTAATTTTTGAAGAAGGAACAGCGGTAGCTAGTAACCAAATTCCCTCTCATACTGAAAGAGTGTCTGCTGGAAAATCACAAGAAGCAAGTAGAACTCAATATGGCAGATAAAATATCGTGAGAATAAAAAAACTATGTGCTAAACCCCTACCCTTTCTAGCTCATAATCAGAAGTATTTTTTACCCTGTATTTATAACAATATGAAATTTATGATATCTCATAAACTTAGCAATGCTAGCCCCCTACTCTCTTATTTTTTAGCTAAAGTTATATAATACCAAATCCCATCTATAAAGCTGTTTTTAGTCAATAATATTAGCTCAAGAAATTTTAAGCTAAAATTGCAGGACTAGCCTTAGCTAATTTAAAATTTTAGCTTGAAATTTATGGAGTTAAAATTGCAGAATAAAAATAGGTTTCAAGATGGGATTTGGTATTATATACCCTGTTCTTAATTCTCTAATACTCGTTAGCAATATCTCAAGTTTTTACCAAAGGAAGAATGTTACTATCACATATATTCATAGCTAAAATTTAATAGCAAATAATTGCTTAAAATAAATTTTAGTGAATTACCTCATTAGAATTTATTGCTGGATTTTCTTCATCCTCTTCTGTATTACCATCAACATCAGAAGCACTAACTTTGGCAACTGAAACTACTTTCTCATCTTTATCAGTTTTTAATATAGTTACACCTTGAGTGTTACGACCCGCTACTCTAATTTCAGCAACCTTACAACGAATTAATTTTCCTTTATCAGTCATAATTACAATTTCTTCATTATCTTCAGCTGGGAAAGAAGCAACTACACTACCATTTCTCTCACTCGTTAAAATATTAATTATACCACTACCTCCCCTATTAGTGATACGATAATCTATTGATGAAGATCTTTTACCATAACCATTTTCAGTAATACTCAAAATAAATTGTTCTTGTTTAGCAATTTCTAATAATTTCTCATAATTAGCTTCACTAATAGCAACAAACTCTTCTAAAATAGTTAAATCTTCTGTTAATGCTAAATCTCTTCTTTTATTAATATCTATAGCAAAAAATTGTGCTTTTAATTCAGCATCAAAATCTGCAGATTTAAGCACGGTCTGAGAAATAAGCTGATCACCCTTGGCCAATTTCATACCCCTAACACCAGAAGAAGTCCTGCTTTTTATTACTCTAAGAGCTTTTAGAGGAAATCTAAGCGATTTGCCAAATTTTGTAGCTAGTAAAATATGATCATTATCAGCGCAAAAGCAAACTGATACTAAACTATCATTATTATCTAATCTAATAGAAATTTTGCCATTGGCCTGAATATTCTTAAAATCATCCATATCACTTCTTCGCACATTACCTTGTGCAGTAGCAAAAATTAAATTCATACCGTTCCAATCATCCTGATTTTTTGGAAGTGGCATTATAGTAGTAATTTTTTCACCTTCTCTTAAAGGAAAAATATTAACTAAAGCTCTACCTTTAGAAGTTGCCGAACCTTCTGGTATTTTATAAGCTTTCAATCTATAAACCTGACCATGGTTAGAAAAGAATAAAACTGGTGCATGAGTTGAGGTTACAAACATTTCAACCAATATATCTTCAGCTTCTTTTTTAAGAGCAGCTCTGCCCTTACCACCTCTCTTTTGTGCTCGATATGCGCTTAAAGGAACTCTTTTAATGTAACCTTCCATTGTAACAGTTAAAACCACATCTTCTTCAGCTATTAAATCTTCGATATCATGCTCAAACTCATTCTCATCAATAATAGTTTTTCTAGGAGTGGCAAATTCATCTTTAATTTCAGTTAATTCCTGCTTCATAATATTTAAAATATTTTGTCTAGAAGAAAGTAAGTCTAAAAAATATTCTATTTCTTTTTTAAGATCAATTAACTCATCAGCAAGTTTTTGCCTTTCTAAGCCAGTTAATTTAGCTAATCTCATATCAAGAATTGCTTGCACCTGTTCTTCTGTAAAATAACATTGATCATTTTCTATTTTATTTTTCATATCACCAATTAACTCAATTAAAGTTGCAGCCTCACCAGCTGCCCATTTACGACTGAGTAATTTTTGTTTTGCTTCTATTGTATCTTTAGAGCTTCTAATGGTAGCAATTATTTCATCAATAGAGTCAACAGCTAAGGTTAAACCTATTAAAATATGCGCCTTTTCACGCGCCTTATTCAATAAATAAATTGATCTTCTAGAAATAACATTTTCTCTAAAAG
>CAXPEK010000003.1:0-2124 GCA_964216065.1 Candidatus Actinomarina sp. | reverse complement strand
GGTCAGCGGTTCGAATCCGCTTATCTCCACCAAGCTCAAACACTTATTAAAAATCAGAGTAGCTACATTAGCTATACCCAAAAAACCCTAATTATGATTTGTATTAATTTTTATTAATTGTATTTTTTAGCTAAAGATATAAATTATAACAAAAAATAGTTATGGAGTTTTACAGGTCAAAAAAATATTCGAATGGTTTTTCATTATTGGAGCTATCAATGGTTATTGCTACTATTGCTATTTTATTAGCTGCTGTGGTATCTGCTAGAACTTTGAAAAAGAACTTTGAACAAAAATCATTTTACAAAGAGCTAATCCAAATTAAGGAAAAAATTAATAATTTTAAATTACTATATGGTTATTTGCCTGGAGATTTTCCTAAAGCAGGTAAGTTATTTAATAATATTTTATCAAGTTGTACGGATGAAATTATAGATTCTGGCTTTGGTACTAATAATAGAAAGGGTTGTAATGGAGATGGTGATAATAATTGGGATAGTTCATTGGTTTCTTGTTGTTTTGGTGAGGGTTACATGGTCTGGTTACATTTGCAATTATCTAATTTGTTATCTGCTCCTCATGGAGGGGAGGATTATTATTATGGTTACCAATATAGAAATAATCCCCAAAGTGATGCTAATAACTTATATAAATCTAAATTATTAAATGCGTTATTTTTACCAATGGAATGGGATATTGGTAATAGTCATGAGAGTGCTAGATACCCTAGGATTAAGGTTTTTAATGCCTCTGTTAAGGAAGAGAATTCTAATGCTGAATATGGCTTATTTACTCCAAAAGAAATCTATGAAATAGATTTAAAATATGATGATGGTAAACCTATGTTGGGTGATATCAATGCGATAAAAGGGAACTATACTATTGCCAATAGTAATAGCTGTGTATCAGGAGATAATACCTATAGTTTTTTCTATAATACAGCGCATAATGATAAAATGTGCGATTTGTATTTATTAATTCGAGATTAATAGTGATATGCAGGATACTAAACTAGCAAAATTACCATTGTCAGTTTTTATTATTACTAAAAATGAAGAACAAAGACTAGCTACTGCTCTAGAAAGTATTAAGGACCTAGCTAGTGAAATTATTATTGTTGATTCGGGTAGTAGTGACCAAACTTTAGCTATTGCAGAGAGATATACTAATATAATAAAATTTAGGAAATGGGAAGGTTTTGGCCAGCAAAAAAGCTATGCAGAATCATTATGCAGCAATGATTGGATTTTAAATATTGATGCAGATGAAATAGTAACTTATGAGTTAGCAGATGAGATAAGGGCATTATTCAAGCTAAATAAGTATAAAGAAAAGGATGGTTTTTGGCTAAAGATAGTAGAAATACCACATTTTATTGTGAATCCTAAATTTTATGGCAGAAAAAAATATTACTTAAGGTTATACAACAAAAAAATATGTTCTTATAGAAAAAGTAAGGTGCATGATTCGGTGATAACAGAAAGTAAAAATTTAGGTTATTTAGAACAAAATTTATTACATAAGTCTTTTAGATCCTATCAACATCAAATTGAGAAGTTGAATTTTTACAGTGATCTTCAAGCATTAGATAGTTTTAAGAAGGGAAAAAAACTTAATAGATTAAAAGTTGTTTTTATACTATTCTTTGCTTTTACTAAGCATTATTTTATAAGGAAATACTTCTTATATGGTATAGAAGGATATTTAGAAAGTTGGCTATATGCATTTTCTAGATTAGCAAAATATGCCAAAATTATAGAATTAGAAAGAAAAAATAAAATTTAGTAGAGAAAATAACAAATTTATATCTCACATCAATTTTATCTCAAATCTATATTTCCTTATTAAGTAGAGATAATGTTCTAGTTATATTAAATCTCATCTTTAAATATAGTGTTAATAGTATTGTAATTTAGGTTATTTTTAATTTAAATATCTGATAAATATGGCCAACAGGACTATAATTTCTGAGAACACCTATCTTGTTGCTCAAAAAAAATAATTAAAGAAACTAAAAATAGAAGGAATTTTGTTCAAAAAGATCCAAGACGTTAAACTTGCTTATGAGCATGGCATTAAAGAAGCTGCTGATTTTCTTGGCGTGTTTCCTATTTTCATAAGGAA
>CAXPEK010000002.1:0-4014 GCA_964216065.1 Candidatus Actinomarina sp. | reverse complement strand
GAAGCTGATTGGGTAAAAATTAGCGAAGAATAATACCATCTTTAAATGGTATTATATCATAGCAAACTTCATTTATAAAAATAATTGGTAATTAATAAGCTCTATTATTTAAAGCTATCTCCTAGATAAAGCCTCTCTACTTCTTTATTTTTTATTATAGCAGCTTTATCACCTGAAAATAATAACCTTCCCTCATAAATTATATAGGCTTTATCTACTATTTCTAGAGTCTCTCTTACATTGTGATCGGTTATTATGATTCCTATATTTCGATTTTTGAGACCTAAAATTAAAGATCTAATATCTTTAACTGCCACAGGATCTACTCCAGCAAATGGCTCATCAAGAAGTACAAATTTAGGATCTCCTGCTAAACATCGAGCTATTTCTACTCTTCTTCTTTCACCACCAGAAAGGGAAGTGGCTCTAGCTTTTCTTAAGCTTGCAATATCAAATTCGCCAAGTAGTTCTTCTAATTTTTGGGATTGTAAAGCTTTAGTTTTATATTTTAATTGTAAAATAGTTAAAATATTCTCTTCAACATTCATATCTCTAAAAATTGAATTATCTTGAGGCAAATAACCCATACCAAGCCTCCCTCTTTGATAAATTGGATAATCTGTTATTAACTCATTATTAAGCTTAATTTCACCTTTATTTACTGCTATTAGGCCAGCTAATATATAAAAAAAACTAGTTTTTCCAGCCCCATTTGGTCCAAGCAAAGCAACTACTTCACCTGCCCTAGCTTCCAATGAAATCTTATCTAGAACCAGTTTTGTACCATAATATTTTGTGATGTTAAGCGCCTCTAATTTAACCATAA
Source organism: Candidatus Actinomarina sp. (assembly GCA_964216065.1). GTDB lineage: Bacteria > Pseudomonadota > Alphaproteobacteria > Rickettsiales > JABIRX01 > JABIRX01. The sequence continues at coordinate 3,188 of CAXPEK010000002.1, read as the reverse complement.
TTTTTACTTATTAACTTCTAAATATTGATCTTTCAATTTCAGAATTTTTATTTCCTGATTAAGCAAATCATAAATAATTTTTTCTCCTTTAATAGTATTTTTTTCTTGCTGAACTTTTACCTCACCTTCAATAATAATTAGTTGCTTTTGTGGATAAAATATAGCCAAATTACCATATAAATATTTATCTTTATGCTTTACTGCTACTTTATTAAGAGCATTTAGCTCTGTAATTTGCAGTTCATCATCAACTTGCTCAAATTTTATTTTCATTTCATTAGAACTAATTTCAAGCTGCTGGTCCAAATAGAGTGGATCATGCCAGATATTGATAATATTGTTAATATTATCAATATCTAATTCTTCTGCATATAACTCTGAAGTTCTAGAGTTAGATTGAAATTTAAATTTTATATTATCCTTAAAATAATATTTCTGCTCTGCTAAATTAACAATAAAAGATTCACTATTTAAAGCACCAAATTTATTTTTCAAAATTATGTCCCTAGAACCATGAATCTGGTTTTTATTGGTTATATAACGCGCACGCTGAGCATATATCTCTAATTCTTGTTCATCTCTAATAATAATTCCTTCGGCAAAATCTAACTCCCTATTTTGCTGATAGTAAAGTGCATTAAATGCCCTAATTTTAATTTTATTATCCTCCCTATTATGCCTTAGCTCTATATCTTTAAACTTAATTTTATCTTTGGTAAGAAATTGGGCATATTGCGATTTAATGGCAACTTTATGACCATCTTTATCATAAAAAATGTAACTTGCAGATTCTATACCCAAATTACTATCTTCACCGTAAATTATACGATCCTGCTTTAATGATTTAAAATAATTACTAACTGGTAAAAATAATAATATTACCAACAAAAATACAATAATATATTTAACAATCTTAAGCTGTAATTTTAACTTAAGCACTACATTCATGCTAAATTAATCCTGCCTTAAAACAATCATGTAAAGTCATAATTCCTATGGGATTGTAGTTTTTATTAATTACAAATATATTAGTTATATCGTATTTATTCATAATATTAACTCCTTCAATAGCCAAATTATCATCGCATATTATTTTAGGATTACTCGTCATAATATCTGCCGCTGTTTTAGCTAAAATATTATTTGCTATATTACGCCTAATATCACCATCAGTTATTACGCCTATTAACTTATTTTCTTTATTCACTACAGCTACAGCACCTAGTCCAAAATCCGTAATTTTTTTAATAACAATTTGATTATTTTCTGTAGGTAGGCAATAAGGCAAATTATTATGATCACGCATTATTTCTTTTACTTTTAAATATTGAGTTCCTAATTTTCCACCAGGGTGAAATATGCTAAAATTATCTTGGTTAAAACCCTTAATTTCTGCCAAAGTTACTGCTAAAGCATCACCAAAAGCTAGCATCATAGTAGTTGAGGTTGTAGGAGCATTAACCTTAGAAGCTTCTTCTATTTCTGGTAAAATAATCGCTATATCTGCCGAATTAACCAAAATAGAGGTTTTTCTTCTAACTAAAGCCACTAAAGTAATTTTAAATCTTTTACAATAATTAATAATATCTGCTAATTCTTTTGTTTCACCTGAATTAGATAATAAAATCACTAAATCACTTTTAGTAATCATACCTAAATCACCATGACTAGCCTCACCAGGGTGAATAAAAAAAGAAGGCGTACCAGTAGATGCTAAAGTTGCAGCAATCTTCCTAGCAATATGACCACTTTTACCCATACCACTAATTACTACCCTACCCGTTAAAGCAATTATTTTTTCAATTAAAATAGTATAATTAGCATCAAACTTAGTTTTAATCTCTTCTAAACCTCTTATTTCTGTATTAATTACCTGCTCTGATATTGTTCTTATATCTACCATTTTATGCCATGATTAATGTTTAAAAATATCTATACCAAGCCAACCCTCTAGATCAAGCTGCACTCTGGTGCTTAAAAAAGCAAAACATGATTTTGCTAAATCGGCACGGCCAGTTTGTGCTAAAATAATATCTAATTTTTCTTTTATCTGGTGCAAATATAAAACATCTTGTGCAGCATATTTTTTTTGCGCTTCAGTTAATTTAGCCGCTGACCAATTTGATGATTGTTGTGTTTTAGATATATTTACCCCAGCTAATTCATTGCAAATATCTTTTAAGCCATGAAATTCTGTATAGGTTCTTGCCAATTTAGATGCTATTTTTGTGCAATAAAAATTAGCCATTTTTATCTCTAGATAATATTCTAAAGCTGCTATATCGAATCTAGCATAATGAAAAATTTTTAATATATCCTTATTTTCTAATATTTTCTTTAAATTGGGTGCTTGATAATTTTGCCCATCTAATTGTACTAAGTGAGCATCGCCATCTCCATTTGATATTTGCACTAGACATAGCCTATCTCTTTGTGTATTTAACCCCATAGTTTCCGTGTCAATTGCCATTGAAGAAGCAGCTTGAAAATCACTTGGCAAATCATTTTTATATAAATAAATAGCTATATTTGTAACCTTAAATTTGTTAAGAAATAAATATATATAGTAATTAAAGCTTTGGCAATAATATCAAGAAAAAACTTCACCTAATTTAATTCATTTGGATCAAAAACAAACTCAAACTCTTTCCAGGAATCATATTTCGCCTTAGGCAAACCAATTATTTTATTACATCTTACAAAAGTGCTTCTGGCACTATCAACTATTTGCCTATATAATATATTATCTATTTTCATATAAGGAGCTAGAGTATTAACCTCTTTTACCTGCAAAATATTACCTTCCTCATCTAACGAAACTAGCATTTTAACTTTCACTCCCGCTAATTCTTCCTTGCTGAATAATTTATTAACTATATTACTCCAGCAATTATTCACTTGCCTTCTTACCCTATTTTTCTCATATGAAGTTAGATTATTCCCATATTTATCTCTATCCTCAGCTAATCTATTTCTCTCTCTATTTTGTGCCTGTTTAATATCTGCCAATATATCATCTAAATTAAGCCCAGACTTTTCTTCTTTCTGCTCTACTATTGACTCTTCTGGCTCTTTTGGCTTTTCTATTTCTGGCTCTTTTTTAATTTCTGGCTCAGCTATTTTTTTAGCTTCAGTTAATTTATCTTCTATTTCGGGCTGAATAATAGTATTTTTATCTTTGATAATTT
>CAXPEK010000001.1:0-2838 GCA_964216065.1 Candidatus Actinomarina sp. | reverse complement strand
TCAAGTTTACCAAGTTTATGCATTAATTGTCTTATCTCTAATTTGCGATATTTAGTTTTTAACTCTGCTTCAGAATTAAGATTATTTTCCTGTATAATATTAATTTTCTCTCGTAAAGTTGTCATGTAAATATCATCATCATCTTTTCCTATTCCTTGCTCATATTGCTGCATGAGCTTCTTAAAAGAAATTAGATCTTGATCAACTTTTAATTTTTCTTCCTCTATCTTTTCTTGTAATTGCTTAATTCTATTCTCTTCATCTTGGCTGTAAATACCAAAATTCCTATTATCTAAAATTTTATTGAACCTAATTCTTGCACTTTTAGACATTTTGTGTTTAGCAAGCTGCGATTTTGCCTTATTTCTAATAAAATCTTGCTGATCGATATAAGAAAGAGAACTATTTTTTAGCATTTTCTTAGCTTCATAAATTGCTTTATCTATATCTTCCTCTATTCGAAATGCATAAGAAGGACCTACTTCAGGTATAGTGTGAGCCCCTAAAAAATCTTTGGCTTTACTAGTAAAATTAGTATCTTTTTTGTATGATCTATTGAATCTAGATGATGCACTTGTTATATAATCATAAGCCCTGAGCATAGTCATGTTTTTTAGCGAAATAGGTCTTTTTCTTATTTTTGCCTGTTTGAGTTTTTCCAAAATGTTATATGCTCTTTCACTATTTGAATTAATGATATTATTATATTTTTCTTCTCCTAACTTATCTTTTTGCATTTTATGAGAGTTTAACAAGGCATCTAATTGAACTTGTTCTTTACTACCGATAATTTTATTAGTTAATGCTCTAAATGGTGCTGTTACACCCGTATATACTCCATTTAAGGCAATAAATGATCCATATAAAGCTCTAGATACTATAGGCTGAATTGCTCCTTTGCGTATTGATTTAAACATACTACCTGCTGCTTTAGAACCATCTTGTATCATTTTTCTAGCCATAAATCCTGCTGGAATACCTCCATCACCAGATAATTCATCACCTAGTGCAGTCACTTTCTCAGTTAATTCGTTAAAAATATATGCTATTGTGAGAAAAAATAAAGTCGTAGAAAAGTCAGGACCTCTTGACACATTATATGAATCTGAATATCTCGCATCAAAGCCATGAAATCTCCAAAAGCTAAAAAACTCAAACTCTGGCAAATAACCAATTTTCATAATCCATACTGGCTTCCAACAAACACCGTAAAAAAACATTTGATAAAATATATCAACAATTAAATAAGAGAAAAAAGCAATAGTGATAAATAAAAATAATATTTGAAATGAATAGCTAATAACCATATTTAGCCATTTATTAAATATATTTTTAGTGCGCTCAAATAAAGCAAAAATTATAAAAATTGGGCCTATCATAAATAATATTGTGAACATAAATTTAATCACAAAATAAATGACCACAGATTTAGCAATAGCGTATAAAGTTAAAAATAGTGCATAATATATCATAAAAAACAATATAATCCCAACCAAAATTGGTGAGAAAAATACAGCAGAAATTTTATAGTGAATAGGCGGTTGAAAAAACATATTAACAATTTCGTCAACCAAGCTATAAATATCAACTTCTGTAATATCTTGTACATCAAGGAATGTACCCGAAATTAATAATGATAAATCTGATGCACCTTCTTCAAATATTTTGATTAAATAACTAAAATATTCCCAGGATCCTGGCGTTAGAACTGTGTATATCAAACCAATTTTAAGTACTCTATGTAGTAAATCTGTTTGGGTAATATTGGTCATACCTAGTAAAAATGTAGCAGCTGTAAGTGCTACATATAAAACCATAGCAATAAGTAATAAGCGTTGAAATAAAGAATCTTCGCCAATTAAGTTATTATAAAAATTTTCTCGAAAATCTTGTGTAAATAACCCCTTAAACTTTTCCATTAAAGAATTTTTTAGCTGAATTATTTCTTGTACTTCCTTCACTGCCAGAATTGATATTTTATAAGTGCCAGCGTTATTTTTAAATAAATCTTGTAATGTGCTAATTGGATCATTTGCGACTGAAGTTAATGTATCGTTATAAAACCAAGCACATTCTTGTTCTTCCTGATCTAAAATTGCTTTATCTATAACTCGCACATAAAGCCTTCCCGTATTCCATGGCTCAGCAATATAATTTGCTGTGTCTAAAATTTTACGATTTGCTGCTATATCCTCTCCTATTCTGAATTCTACTGCTTTATATGATAATATACATGATTCTATAGAACCAGCAGTAATGTCATATTCTCCAAAGTTATCCCATAGGCTGCTACTATTATTTAATGCATTTTTGTAATATTTATAGCCATAAAAATTAGTGCCAAAACTTATGCCTTCAATAATACTACATTTTGAAGAGCTAGCTGTAGAGCAAGATGAGCCTAAAGCCTCTGGTGGATAAGAGTCGCACCGCTCAAACCTTTTCCAGCATCCTTCTCTGATGGCCACACCATCTGATTCACTAGGTGAGCCACAATAACCTCTTTCTGGCTTATAATTACCCCACTCACCACCCTTAGATCCAGTAGCTCTACAATAACAGTGAGGACTATTATTTGCCTCTCTATAATTGCCTTCTGTGCAATATGGAATTCGGACAACTTCCTCAGCTTCTTTTATAATAAATTTTACATAGCCTGTTAACGCTGTATCAGATGTAATTATAAATACATCTTTATCACAATAATCATATATGTCTGCGCTTACACCCTCTGCTAAATCTCCTGATTCTTCATCTATTATATATTTTTTTCTAGTACTATCTGTAGTACATTCCACTTCCTCATAACCTACACCTTCGGGAATAGGGTTTTTCTTA